>JBAUCP010000369.1:0-4507 GCA_049677625.1 Occallatibacter sp.
GGCAGCGGAGCGCCACATCCGCGAGGCAGCGCGGCTGGGCGCGCAGATCGTCTGCCTGCCCGAGCTCTTCCGCGCGCAGTACTTTTGCCAGCGCGAAGACCTGCGCCTCTTCGATCTCGCCGAGCCCATCCCCGGACCGTCGACCGAAAAGCTCGCTGAGGTGGCGCTTGAGGCTGGCGTTTCCATCGTTGCCTCGCTCTTCGAGCGCCGCGCGCCGGGGCTCTATCACAACACGGCGGTCACGCTCGACGCCGGCGGGAAGACTGCCGGCGTCTACCGCAAGATGCACATCCCAGACGATCCGCTCTACCACGAGAAGTATTACTTCACGCCCGGCGATCTAGGCTTCCAGGCCGTCGATCTCGGCGTGGGCCGCGTAGGCACGCTGGTCTGCTGGGACCAGTGGTATCCGGAGGGCGCGCGGATCACGGCGCTCAAGGGCGCGGAGGTGCTGTTTTATCCCACCGCCATCGGCTGGCACCCGGCTGAAAAAGACGAGTTCGGCGCGGCGCAATACGACGCCTGGCAGACCATCCAGCGCGCGCACGCCATTGCCAACGGCGTGTATGTGGCGGGCGTGAATCGCGTGGGCCACGAGCACGGCGATGTGCTGGGCAACCGCGTTGCAGGACCGGGGATCGAGTTCTGGGGCGGCAGTTTCCTGGCCGATCCCTTCGGCCGCATTATCGCCAAAGCCTCGCACGATGCCGAAGAGATCCTGCTCGGCGAGATCGACCTCGCACTGATTGAGGAGACCCGCCGCAACTGGCCCTTCCTGCGCGACCGCCGCATCGACGCCTACGCGCCCATCGCACAGCGCTTTCTCGATCAAGAGAGCGGAGAATCAAAGTAACGATGACCGCTCAATCGCCCGACAGCACGCCGCGCGAACAAGGCTACCGCATGCCCGCCGAGTGGGAGCCGCACCAGGCCACCTGGCTCGCGTGGCCGCACAACCCCGAGGACTGGCCGGGCAAGTTTCAGCCCATTCCGTGGATCTATGCGGAGATCGTGCGCCTGCTCGCCGCGCATGAGCACGTGCATCTCATCGTCGAAGACGCCGCCGCGCAGCGCCGAGTTGTTGGAATCCTGAAACGCGCCGGCGTCAATCTCGACCAAGTGAGCTTCCATGCCTGGCCCACCGATCGCGGCTGGACGCGCGATTCTGGCCCAATCTTTACTCGAAACGCGGAGGGCCGGGTGGGCCTCACGAACTGGCGCTTCAATGGATGGGCCAAGTACGACGACTGGCATCTCGACGACCAGCTTCCCGCCCGCGTAACGGAAATGCTTGGTCTGCCGCACTGGCAACCGGTCATCCAAAACGAGAACGGTGCGAAGCACTACCGCGTGGTGCTTGAAGGCGGCTCGATTGACGTGAATGGCGCGGGAATCCTGCTCACCACCGAGGAGTGCCTGCTGAGCGAAGTGCAGCAGCGCAACCCCGGCGTGAGCCGCGAGCAACTGGAGCAAGTCTTCTCGGATTTTCTCGGCATCGATCAGGTGATCTGGCTCAATCGAGGCATCGCCGGCGACGACACCCACGGCCACGTCGACGACATTACCCGCTTTGTCGCGCCCGATACGATCGTCACCGTAGTCGAGCCCGATGCGAGCGACCCCAACAACGCGCCGCTGGCCGAAAATCTCGCCCGCCTCAAGGCCGCGCGCACACTCGACGGCAAGCAGTTCACGCTCCTCGAGTTGCCCATGCCGCGCCCGGTCGTCTTTCGCGGCCAGCGCCTGCCCGCCAGCTACGCCAACTTTTACATCGCCAACGGCGTCGTGTTGGTTCCCACGTTTCACGATCCAAACGATCGCATCGCGTTGAACATTCTGGCCAAGGTTTTTCCGGACCGCGAAGTCATCGGCATCCACTGCGTCGATCTCATCTGGGGCCTTGGCGCGCTCCACTGCATGACCCAGCAGCAGCCCGCGGGATTAACATCAGAGGCATGATCCCAAGCCCGATAGATGATCAGGAAGCCATGGAAGCCGCGCTCGCCGAAGCACGCCAGGCCGGCGAAGCCGGCGAAGTGCCCATCGGCGCAGTGGTGGTGCACGAGGGCACAATCGTAGCCCGTGGCCAGAACCGCGTCCTGCGCGACCTCGATCCCACTGCGCACGCAGAGATCATCGCCTTGCGCGCCGCTGCTCAGGCTCTCGGCAACTACCGGCTCACCGGCTGCACGCTCTACGTCACGCTCGAGCCCTGCGCCATGTGCGCGGGAGCCATGATCCACGCGCGCCTCGACAAGCTGGTCTTCGCCGCAACCGATCTCAAGGCCGGCGCGTGCGGCTCGGTGCTCTCGGTGCTCAACCACCCCAAGCTAAACCACCAGATGTGGGCCGACCGCGGCATCCTCGCCGAAGAGTCGGCCGAACTGCTGCGTACCTTCTTCCGCGACCGGCGATAATCTCAGCTCCGCGTCAGCATCCGAATCCGCTCGGCCTCTGCCGGCCATTTCGCCACCAGCTCCGCATAGCTCGCATTGCGATAATCCGCAAAATCGAATCCCGGCGTGACCGTGCAGCCCAGCAGCGCCACTTTGCCGTCTCCGATGAGCCGCGTGCCCTGCCACACGCCTGCCGGAACCACGAGCTGCACATGTTGCCCCGCCTCTAAATCCGGTCCAAGCGTAAAAAGCGCGGAGCGCCCGTCGGGATAGAGCTGCAGCATCTCCACCGGGTCGCCGAGGTAGAAGTGGAAGATTTCGTCCGAGGCAAGTACATGCATCGCGGAGAAGGTGCCGGATTCAAGCAGGTAATAGATGGCCGTGCCCTGCGCGCGCTCGCCGCGCTCCAGCGCGACCGTTCCCGGCGACCGGTAAGTGCGGCGATAAAACCCGCCCTCGGCCGGATGCGGCTCCAGCTTGAGCAGTTTCTTGATCGCGTCTGCGGTCATGATCGCATAATGATAACAGCGGAATGCCTGTAAAATATGAGCATGAATGTGCGGGTTTATACGGCGGCATGGTGCCGCGACTGCCGGGCCGCGAAGCAGTTTCTTGACGCGAACGGCATCGCCTACACCGAAATCAATGTCGATGAAGACCCCGCAGCTTCCGATGAGCTCGTCCGGCATGTGGGCAAACGCGCCATTCCGCAGATGGTGATTGACGGCGAATGGTTTCAGCCTTACCGGCCCGGCCGCGGCCTGCTTTTCGATGAGTTGCACAAGCGCCTGCGGATTCCTCGCTCCTGAACCTTCTTCCCCTTTACAATCAAGAGTTGACCTAACGCTTGATCTGCTGGCCTGACAGGAGTTTTCTGTTGATCGAACGCTACACACGCGCGGCCATGGGCCGCATCTGGACCGAAGAGAACAAATACCGCTGCTGGCTGCAGGTGGAGTCGGCGGCGAGCACCGTGCTTGCCGAGGACGGCGTCATTCCTGCGTCGGCGGCTGAAGCAATCGCGTCGAAGGCCACCGTTTCCGCCGCGCGTGTGGCCGAGATCGAGGCCGAAGTGAAGCACGATGTGATCGCGTTCACCACAGCAGTAGCAGAGAGCTTAAAAAACCAAGGCCTGGACGGCCACTCTCGCTGGCTGCACTACGGGCTCACGTCCAACGACGTTGTGGACACGGCGCAGGCATTGCAGGTGAAAGATGCCTCCGCGCTGATCCGCACGGGGTTTGGCTCGCTGCTCGCCGTGCTCAAGCGGCGGGCCATCGAATTCAAGCACACGCCGACCATCGGCCGCACCCACGGCATCCACGCCGAGCCCACGACCTTTGGCCTCAAGCTGCTCAACTGGTACGCCGAGATGGAGCGCAATCTTACCCGCTTCGATGCCGCGGCTGAAGACATGCGCGTGGGCAAGCTTTCGGGTGCTGTTGGAACATTTGGACATCTCAGTCCAAAACAAGAAGAAAAAGTCTGCGCGCGGCTGGGGCTCAAGCCCGCGCCGGTGGCTACGCAGGTCATCCAGCGCGACCGGCACGCGGCCTACATTGCAACCCTCGCCATCCTCGGCAGCACGCTCGACAAGATTGCCGTCGAGGTGCGCCACCTGCAGCGCACTGAGGTGCGCGAGGCGCAGGAGTACTTCAGCGAGAAGCAGAAGGGCTCCTCGTCTATGCCGCACAAGAAGAACCCCATTACTTCAGAGCAGATCAGCGGCCTGGCGCGCGTGCTCCGCGGCAATGCGCAGGCGGCGCTCGAAAACATTCCCCTTTGGCATGAGCGCGATATCTCGCATTCGTCCGTCGAGCGCGTCATCTTTCCTGACTCGACCATCCTGGTCGATTATCTGCTGGCGAAGACCGCCGATCTCATCGACCGCCTGCTCGTGTATCCGGAGCGGATGAAGCGGAATCTCGAAAGCACCGGCGGGCTCATCTTCTCAGGGCAACTGCTGCTCGATCTCGCCGAGGCCGGCATGTTGCGCGAAGATGCGTACCGCCTGGTGCAGTCGCACGCGATGCGGGCGTGGAAGGAAGACCTGAATTTTCGCGATGAAGTCTCGCGTGATTCCTCAATCGCCGCGCTGCTCAGCGAAGAAA
>JBAUCP010000370.1:0-7621 GCA_049677625.1 Occallatibacter sp.
CTTTATAACCCTCGTGATAAGTTCCAAAGCAAGGCGCGCTCGCTTTCAAACGCCGAGGTTTATGTTGAAACCAACCCGATTCTTCCCCGCTGCCGCGGTTGTTTCTGCCTTCCTCTTCGCGCTCGTCCTCACCGGTTGCCGTAGCCGGCAAGCAGACGAGACCGGCGGCCTGATTCCGGTGCGCCTGCAGCTCGACTGGTACCCGCAGCCTGAGCATGGCGGGTTTTACACGGCGCAGATGCTCGGCTACTACAAGGCCGAGGGGCTCGACGTGACTCTGCTGCCGCTGCCCGAGTACGGCAGCGCCGCGCAACTCGTCTCCACCGGCAAGGCCGACATTGGATTGGGCTCAAGCGACCAGATCCTGGAATGGGATTCGAATGGCCTGCCGCTGATTGCGGTCGCGGCCACCATGCAACACGATCCGCAGGCAATCATGGTCCACACGGATTCGCCGATTCACGACTTCGGGGACCTCGAAGGCCACACCATCTCCGCGCAGACCGGCGCAACCTGGCTCAAGTATGTAACCAGCCGCTACAACCTGCACAACGTGCGCCAGATTCCATCCACGCTCTCGATCGCCAACTTTCTCGCCGACCCCGGCTATGTGCAACAGATCTTCGTCACCAGCGAGCCGTTCTTCGCAAAACAGGCGGGAGCCGAGGTGCGAACGCTGCTCATTAGCTCGTCGGGGTACGACCCGTATCGCGTGCAGTTCACCACGCGCGACTTTGCCGCGCAGCACCCTGACGTAGTGGCGAAGTTCGTGCGCGCCAGCATCCGCGGATGGCGGGAGTATCTGCGCAACCCTGGCCCGACCAATGCGCTGCTGCTCACGCTGAATCCAGCGCTGAATCCAGCGCAGGAAGCGTACACAGCGCAGGCGCTGCGCGATGGCGGATTCATCACCGGCGGGTCAGGCGCGGACCTGGCCGGCCAGATGACCGCCCCACGATGGCAAACCAGCTTCGAACAGCTCAAACCGCTCGGCATTCTGCAGGGCCCGCTCGATCCAACGACGGCCTACTCGCTCAAGTTTCTTCCGTAATCTAGAACTGGTTGCATAAATGGGGTTTTGAAGAGGTACGGCTCTATCGGGGCCCCCAACAAGCGGTTCCGCCGCGGCGGAATCGCGTTGCAGGTTGACGCTCAATCCGCGAGAATGGAAAAGTCATCCCACACCGGCCGGAGACCGGGCCATGCTCAATCTTACCCAGCGACTGATTCTCGGCTGCATACTACTGGCCTGCCTGGCGGCGGGACTGGTCGCCGCTGCCCACAAAGCCCTTCAGGCGGCGGGGCTCTCCACTCTGGCTTACGGGTTTCTGGCCGCGTTTGTACTGGTCGAGATCGGCACCGTCTTCTTCGTTCTGCGGCCCATCCGGCAGGTAGCGCGCGACGCCCACAAGATTGCGCAGGGCAATCTGGAACACCGCGTGGAGTGGAGCAGCCGCGATGGCTTTGGCGTGATTGCCAGCGAACTGAACCGCATTGCGGTGCGGTTGCGCGAGGTGCGCGACACCGAAGCCGGCCGCCGGCAGATGGAGTTCCAGCTCTCCGATGCGGTTCTGCAGTCGATCTTCGAACCGATTATTGTGACCGACGGCAAGGGCCACGTGCTGAAGGTGAACCAGGCCGCAGCAGAGCTGATGGGCGAGGCCGCCACGGACCGCATGGCGCTGACCAACACGCCCGGCGGCGACAAGATCCTGAGCGCCATCCGCGACGCGGTATCGATGCAAAAGGCGGTAGCCACTGAGGACGAGGCGTCCATGCTGCCCATGCGCATTGGGCAAAAAGAGCGCAGCTACCGGCTGCGCACCACGCCCATGCGCGACTCCGAGGGCCGGCTGCTGGGCACCGTCACCACGCTCGAAGACGTGACCAGCCTGCAGGACACGGACCGGTTCAAGACGCAGTTCATCGCCGTAGCCAGCCGCAAGCTGCGCGATCCTCTGCTGAAGCTGCGGCGCGGGCTCTACGCCATCGGCCAGGGCTACGGAGGCGAGCTGCTGCCGCTGCAGGCCGAGCTGGTGGCCAAGGCGACCGGCGAGGCCGAAGAGCTGAACGACCTGATGAGCGACCTGATTGAAGTGGCCGAGCTGGACACCGGCAAGCGGGAGTTGAAACTGGAAAAGCTGCGGCCCGCGCAGGCGCTTACTGAGGCGCGCGACCGCTCCTGTGAAGAGGCGGCAGAGAAACACATCCGGCTGGAGGTGAGCGCCTATCCCGACCTGGCTCCCGTAAAGGCCGACCGGCGTGCGCTGCACTCGATCCTGGACAACCTGCTCTCGAATGCGCTGCGCTACACGCCGCGCGACGGCGAGATTCTGCTGGCCGCCGAAGAGACGAAAGATTTTGTGCAGTTCACGGTGCGCGACACCGGTCGCGGCATTGAGGCGGAGCGGCTGGGGTCGCTGTTCGACCGTTTCAACGCATTTTCAGACAAAGGAACGGGAATGGGGCTGGCGCTCGTGAGGCGGCTGGTGGAGTCGCTGGGCGGTCAGATTGCGGTGGAGAGCCGGCTGGGGCACGGAACGACGTTCCGGTTTACGCTCCCGGTGGCCGTGGTGGAGGAAGTCCGCCATCCCGTCGAGGTGGGCTGACGCGGTTCTCCAATTGCTGCCGCGCGAAGCCACCCATTTTGAGTAGCTTTTCCATTGGGAAAAAGCTGCATAGCACAATGTCAGAAACGCCCCGGGACTTGGAGAACCGCCGAACCACATGGCCGAACTGCAATTAGAAACGAAGCCGGAACCAGCCAAGCTGCGCGTTTACCTGGGCGCGGCGCCGGGCGTGGGCAAAACCTTTCACATGCTGGATGACGCCTACCTGCTGCGCCACCAGCAGAATGTGGACGTGGTGATCGGCCTTGTGGAAGCCCACGGGCGCAAGGAGACCGAAGAGCGCATCCGCGACCTGGAGGTAATTCCGCTCAAGGAGATTCCCTATCGCGGCGTCACCCTGAAAGAGATGGATGTGGACGCGATCATCGCGCGGCATCCGCATACCGTGGTGGTGGACGAGCTGGCGCACACCAACGTGCCCGGCAGCAAGAACCGCAAACGCTACGAAGACGTGCTGGAGCTGCTTGAAGCCGGCATCAACGTGATGACAGCCGTCAACATCCAGCACATGGAGACGCTGAATGACGCGGTGAGCCGCTCGGCCAACACCACCATCCGCGAAACCGTTCCCGACAGCTTTTTGAAGCGCGCAGACGAAGTGGTGAATGTGGACGTCACCGTGGACGAGCTGCGGACACGGCTGCGCCAGGGCAAGATCTACGCGGCGGAAAAAGTAGAGCAGTCGCTGGCCAACTTCTTTCGCAAGGGCAACCTGAACATGCTGCGCGAGCTGGCGCTGCGCACCACGGCCGAGCAGGTGAGCAGCCGCGCGTCCGAATATCGGCGCACGCAGGGGCTGGAACAGGCGCCCATTCCAGAGAAGGTGATGGTCTGCCTGAGCACACGTCCCGGCACCGAGCGGTTGCTGCGTGTAGGCGCGCGCATCGCGGGCCGGTTGTCCACCAACTGGTATGCGGTGTACGTGGCGCCTCCTGACGACAAGGGCCACAACGACCCGGAGGCCTTTCAGCGCATCGAGGAGTACAAGCGCATGGCGCGCGATCTGGGCGCGAAGGTGATTACGCTCACCGATCGCAATGTCTCGGATGCGCTGATCCGCTTTGCGCAGCAGGAGAACATCTCGCACGTGGTCTTCGGGCAGCCGGTCCGCTCGCGCCTCGATATTCTATTGCGCGGTTCGGTGCTCAACCGCTTCCTGGCCGAGGTGCGCGACGTGACTGTGCAGGTGGTGCCAATGCAGAAACCGCTGCGGCGGGCGTAGTGAGAGCGGACTTCATGCCTTCCCGCCCAACCATCACTCCGGACAAACTACAATGAAGCATTGGCAAGCAATCACCGTATCAGCCACGATTGCACTCTTCACTTTGATTGCGCCGCGGCCGGCCACCGCGCAGGACAAGACGGCGAATACCGTCGTGATTGCGGTTTCTCCAACGGGAAACGACAACGGACCTGGCGCCCGCGAGCAACCCTTCCGGACGCTTGAGCGCGCGCAGCGCGCGGTGCGGCAGGCAAACTCCGATCACGATGTCACGGTTGAGCTCGGCGATGGCGAGTACCGTCTGGCGCAGCCGCTCATCTTTACCGCGCAGGATGGCGGACAGAACGATCATCACGTCGTGTGGACGGCTGCTGATGGCGCGCATCCGGTGATCTCAGGAGCCATTCCTGTTCAGGGATGGAAGCTCTATGACAAACAGCGCGAGATATATGCGGCCGATATCCCGGTGGGCCTCGACGCGCGCCAACTCTGGGTAAATGACAAGCTGGCCGAGCGCGCGTCGATTGAGATCAAGCGCTCCGATGTCTCATTCACCGCGCAGGGCATTGTGCTGAACGATGCGCGCTACGACTACCTGGCAAAACTGCCCGATCAGGATCGTATGGAGATTGACGCGACCGGCTTTTTCACCAGGCGCATTTCTCCTGTCGAGAAAATCGAAGGCCGCACGCTTACCATGCAGCAGCCCGCGTGGGACAACAACATCTGGGGCTGGGACACAATCACCAAACCATTCGGCCCGCAGTATGCACAGCTCTTTCTTGCGAACTCGCTCGCATTCCTCAACCAGCCGGGGCAGTGGTATCTCGACCCGAAGCAGGGCAAGCTCTACCTGCGCCCGCCCGCGGGCGCGTCGATCGATCATCTTGACGTTGAGTTGCCGCGGCTTGCAGTGCTCATGGCCGTCGGCGACAGCCTCAATGCGCCGGTGCACGATCTCGCCTTTCGCGGCATTCGCTTCTCGCACACGACCTGGCTGGGTCCGTCGAGCAATGAGGGCTATGCGAGCCAGCAGAGCGGCTCTTATCTTGCAGGGCGCGCGCCGCTGTATCCGGCCGGCGCGCTGACGCAATGCGCGCAGGGCTGCCCGGCCTTCGAGTCGATGCGTAATGAATGGAACCAGGCGCCGGCGTCGATTCAGGTGGCCGCGGCCAACCTGATCACCTTCGATCGGGACGTCTTCGCGCATCTGGGACAATATGCGCTTGGCATCGGCAACGACGCGGATGCAAACCTGACCGGCGCGGGACTGGGCGCCAGCGACATTCACGTAACGCGGTGCGTGTTTACCGATCTGGCCGGAGGCGCGGTGCTGGCCGGAGGCGTCAGGCGCGACGCACATCATCCGCACGACCCGCGCATGATTAACCGGCAACTGTTGATCGAAAACAATCGTATCCAGTCCGTAAGCGAGGACTACCTGGACAACAGCGCAATCCTCTCGACCTACGTGACGGGCGCGCTGATTCTGCACAACGACATCTCCGACGTGCCTTATGACGCGATCGATATCGGCTACGGATGGGGCATCGAGGACCCCGGCGGCAATGCGAATTATCGCGTCTTCATGCACGGCTACGACTTCAAAGACAATCTCGTTTATCAGACACCCACCACGCATCGCGACGTAGTCGTGGCCTGGAACCGGATTCACGGCGCGAAGAAGCTGTTTCACGATGGCGGCGCAATCTACAATCTCTCCGCCGGGCCCGGCACGCTGATCACGGAGAACTATGTCTTCGACAACAATCAGCGCATCGCGCTCTATCTCGACGAAGGCTCGCGGTACATCACGGTGCGCAGGAACGTGGTCGACGATCCCGGCGGCGAATGGCTGAATATCAATACGGCCCATCACGCATTTCCGCTGCGCATTACTGTGGACAACACGGCCGACGGCAACTGGCACAACGGAACGAAGATCGGCGGCATGTGGACCAATTACGAGAACGACCTGATACTCGACGATCATCCTGTGCAGAGCAACAACTGGCCCGCTGAAGCAGTTGACGTGATGAAGAACGCGGGCATCGAGCCCGCGGCCGGAGCGGTGGAGTACGGCGACGCGAAGGCGGTTGCTGCACAAGCTGCGCATTGAAAATCCCGGCATAGCACACCGCACACCCGCGACGTGATAGCCTGTCTGCGCTGGTAAATCGTTTTGGCGATGGTATCCATAACATGACCGGAAAACCGCTTACTGCTGTGCTTTGCCTTCTGGCTGGGGGATTCGGGGCGGCACTCGCCCAACAACCCAAATATCCGTTCAACAATCCATCACTGCCAATGGAAAAGCGGATCGACAACCTGCTCTCTCTCATGACCGTCGACGAGAAGATCAGTTGTCTGGGCACAAATACCGGCGTACCGCGCCTGGGCGTCATGAGCTATGGCAGTTCCGAGGGCATTCACGGAGTGGTGCAACGCGAAGCGCGAGGCAAGCGTATGCCGGTGACCACCACGCAGTTTCCTCAGCCGCCGGGGATGGGCGAGTCGTGGGACCCGGACCTGGTGCGGCAAGCGGGGGGCGTCGAGGGCTACGAAGCGCGATTCATCACGCAGACCGTACAGTACGATCGCCAGATCCTGATGCAGTGGGGACCGCAGTCTGACCTGGCGCGCGATCCGCGCTGGGGACGCAGCGAAGAAGTCTATGGCGAAGACCCGTTCTTTAATGGCACGATGGCCGTCGCCTTCATCAAAGGCCTGCAGGGCGACGATCCAAAATATTGGCAGGCGGCTGCGCTGTTGAAGCACTTCCTGGCCAACAGCAATGAAGATCACCGCGATAGCTCTTCATCCAACTTTGATGAACGGCTGTTCTGGGAATACTATTCGGTGCCGTTTCGAATGGGCTTTGAGGACGGCGGCGCGAAGGCCGTCATGGCCTCATACAACGCCTGGAATGGCACGACGATGGCGGTCAATCCAATCCTCAGGAGCATCGTCCGCGAGAAATGGGGCGTGGACATCATCTCGAGCGATGGCGGCGCCGTACATCTGCTCGTCGATCCGCGCCATCTTTATCCCAATCAGAAAGAAGCCGTGGTCGCGTGCCTGAAAGCAGGCATCAATCAGTTTCTCGATCGATACCAGGACGAGACGAAGGAAGCGCTCAAAGACGGAGAGATCACGGAAGCGGAGATCGATTCCCTGCTTCTGCCTAAATTCCGCATCACGATCCGTCTTGGGCTGCTCGACCCGCCGGAGATGGTGCCGTATTCCAGCATCAAAGACTCGCCCGAGCCGTGGAACACGGATCGAGACCGCTCGGTCTCAAAAAAAAATGGCGCTCGAATCGGTTGTGCTGTTGAAGAATGACAGCTCGTTACTGCCGCTCGGCAAAAACGCTATCCGATCGATTGCAGTCATCGGCCCGCTGGCTGACTCGGTGCACTGGGATTGGTATGGCGGCACGCCTCCCTACGTTGTTACGCCGCTCCAGGGAATCAAGGACGCCGTGGGTTCGAACGTAAAGGTGAACTACGCAGCCGATGAGCTCGGCAACGCAGCCATCAACGCGGCAAGAGCGTCGGATGTTGCGGTGGTGGTGATCGGCAACGATCCGACATGCGGCCCTGACATGGCCCATGACTGGCACCAGACAGTCGATGGCGGCGGAACGCTGGCCTGCACAGTGCCCAGCGACGGGCGCGAAGGCCGCGACCGCGAAAGTATCGATCTGGCGCAGGAACAGTTGGTGAAGCAGGTCTTCGCGGTCAACCCCAAGACCATTGTGATGCTGATC
>JBAUCP010000371.1:0-7401 GCA_049677625.1 Occallatibacter sp.
CAAGAGGAGTGACTTGCCTTTAGCTTCATCGGGCCCTTCACTCTGCGTGAAGAGCCCGATGAAGGTTGTGCCTTCCGGTTCAGGCTTACTTCGACTCCACGGCCTTCTTGTGGTGAGGATGCCTTTCGCCAAGCGGCTTGCGCACCTCCGGCTGCACCGCCGACTCATCCACCGGCGTTGTGCCGGTCACGTCGGCTGAGAAGTCCGCGCCCGCCGGTACCAGGTAGTTCTGTACGGTCTGCCCGTCGGTCGTGGTCGTCGTCACCGTGATGCGTGACGCGTCGATGCCCTGATCGGTCACCAGGTACTCCTTGGCGTTCACGGCGCGCTGTTCTGCGAAGTGTTCCACCTTGGCGTGCTTGTGGTGCTCGGCGATCTTCTCTTCCTTCGCTGTCTTGGCCTTCTCTTCGTCGGTCGACTGGCCAATGATCACGGCCTTGGCGTCAGCCTGCTGCTTCAGGTCGAGAGCAACCTGATCCAGGCAAGCTTTGGCTTCGTTGTCCACGCGGGTCGGCCGCTTCTTATCGGTCGAGAAGTTGATCGAGCACAGAGCCTGCGCGTGCGGTTGCGGCGGCTGAGGCGGAGCCTCGATCGTCACAGTCGTGTTCGCGGTGGCCGAGTGGCCCTTGTCGTCGGATACGTTACACGTTATTCCTACCGCGCCCGTCGGAGCGCCGGCCGAAGCGTACTCAGCCGTCGTGCCGCTGCCGGAGACCGATCCGGCCGAAGCCGTGTAGCTGTAGGTCAGCGGACGGTTCTGCGGGCTCACACCCACCGAGGTGATGGTGCTGGTGTCACCCGGCTTGATGGCGCTGGGGTTGGCCGAGCAGCTAATCGTCGGCGGCTCGAAATCCTTCACCGTGAAGCTGGCCGAGCAGTTCGCCGTCTCCCAGGGCTTCAAACCTTCCTTGCCCTTCTTGCCTTCCTTCACCGTGCCCGTCACCGAGTAGGAGCCAGGCGCCAGCGCGCCGGTCGCCACTGTTACGGTCGTTCCGTCGCCGGAAACGCCCTGGCCGGACCAGCTGTAAACCACGCTGTCCTTGGGGTTCAGGTTTCCAGCCGCGGCCGTAATCGTAATCGGGTCGCCGGGGAACACTATCGAGGGGCTGGCCGAGCAGGACTCGGTAATCGGGGTCGGAGGAGCAATCTCGCCCACATGCAGCACCACGCCTGCGCTCAGCCGGGCAGCGTTGATGTTGGCGCGGCCGCCGTACAGGCCCTGTCCGAAGTCGGCATGCATGTACTCGTAGTCGGCCTGAAACAGCCGAATGGCCAGGTGGTGATTCAGCCACGGCGTCTCATAATCCATGCCGCCTCCCGCAGTCAGTGCCGGGCCCCATGTCGCGGGGTTGTAGTAAGGGCCGCCCACCTGCGCTGCATCCACCAGTCCGTGGACGAACGGCGTGATGTTTCCTACCGGGAACCGGAAGATGATGCCGCCGCCGATGGTGACGAAGCCGTCGTCATTCCCATGTGTGCCGATGTTGCTGTTCGGGCTCTGGGTACCCCACTCATGCAGCCCGAACTCGGCCTGGACGCCCACATACCGATTGAAGAAGTAGGCGCCGCTGAAAAGTCCGCCCAGGTTCACCGCATCGTAGCTCGCCGTCACCGTCGAGCCGACAACCGGAGTCTGCACTGTCCCGCTGGGGGCCAGATAGCTGTATCCGGCGAAGATATCCCACCTGGATGGGGACCCTTCGGAAGAACCTTTCGCTGCTGCCGTTGCCTGGGCCAAGGCCACCGCTGGCAACGCTGCCACGCATAACAGGGCGAGAGCCCGGCTCAAATTTTTGCAAACACCAAAAGACATGCGTTTTTCCTCCGCAATTAAGCTGGATGTACCAGATGGGAAAGAATTGCAGCGAGCTCGATGTTACTGGCTCGGACTTGACCTGCTTCGCACCTGCGGCGAAACATTAAAAAGACCCTACAGCACCTTCAAACGTACCATAGGGAAATCCGCATAGAACACATTTTTTTCAACAAGTTGTCTGATTTGTAACGACTGCTTTGCCTGGATTGCCGGTTGACTTTCAGGCAAACTTCTACCCCAAATTTCGCTTCTCGCGCCGCAAATCACCCCACATTCAGGGTCCTTAGAAGGCTGCGAGGTTCCCGTTGTATCTTTTCTTGTAGAAGCGTAATCGCGTATAAAAGTTGCTCGGGACGTGGCGGACATCCCGGAACATACACGTCAACGGGAATCACTTGGTTAACACCCTGCACCAGGGCGTAGTTGTTGAACACCCCTCCAGAAGTCGCGCAGGCGCCCATCGAGATCACCCACTTCGGCTCCGGCATCTGGTCATAGAGACGCCGGATCACCGGCGCCATCTTCTGCGAAACCCGCCCCGCAATCACCATCAGGTCCGATTGCCGCGGTGACGGCCGGAACACCTCCGCACCGAAGCGCGCAATGTCGAAGCGCGACGCGCCCATCGACATCATCTCGATCGCGCAGCACGCCAGCCCGAAGGTCATCGGCCAGACGGAGTTCTTCCTGATCCAGTTCACCGCAAAATCAAGCGAGGTGAGAAAGACGCCCTCCGGCTCCTCGAAGCCATAGGTCACTTCCTTCAGCTTGATGCGGTTTTTCGCGCTGCTATCCAGCGCGCCGAAGAGATAATGGTCGCGCTCTGCTGTCGCCGCCATGCATTCACTATAAACCCACCGGGCCCCGAACGTCCCAATACGTCTCAGGCCAGCCGGGATTTACCCCTTCTCCTTTTCGTTTATACGATGTCCGCAACCGCATTCCGGCTATACTCCGGCTGCAATTTTATGCGTAAAAAAGCAATAAGAATTTTGTGAAAACTTGCCTCATTTCGGGGTTCTTTAAGAGAATAGTCGGAAAGCAAGCTCACCGCTCCCACGCAGCCGGCCAGCCATCGCGATTCCAGGCGCTCGGCCAATCCTCAAACCCCGCCGCATGTTTTGCGACATATCCGGCCACAGCAATCTTTTCGATCTCTCTTCCGGTCCGCGCGCGGACCCCTTTTCGGAGCGTAAAAACATCATGTACCGGTGCTGTATCCGCCTGTTGCCCGTCCTTGCCCTGCTCGGATTTCCCGCCATCTCCATCTCCCAGGCAGCCTCTTCGGCTCCGGCCACCCAGGCCCAGATCGCCGCGCTTCAGCAAGCCGTCCAGAACGCGCAATCGGCCGGCGACAACGCCTGGATGCTGATCTCCGCGGCCCTGGTTCTGATCATGACCGGCCCCGGACTGGCGCTTTTCTACGGCGGCCTGGTCCGCAAAAAGAACATCCTCGGCACCATGATGCAGAGCTTCGCCATGATGGGGCTGGTCACCATCCTCTGGGCGGTCTGCGGCTACTCGTTCGCATTCGGCCACGGCAATGCCTTCATCGGCGGCTTCGAGCACCTGTTTCTGCGCGGCGTCTCGCTCGCGCCCAACCCCGACTACGCGCCCACCATTCCCGAGCAGACCTATATGGTCTTCCAGCTCATGTTCGCCATCATCACCCCGGCGCTCATCACCGGGGCCTTCGCCGAGCGCATGAAGTTCAGCGCCATGGCCGTCTTTCTCTCGCTCTGGTCTCTGTTCGTCTACAGCCCCATGGCCCACATGGTCTGGGGCGTCGGCGGCCTGCTCAACGCCTCCGGCCCGCACATTCACTCGCTCGACTTCGCCGGCGGCACCGTGGTCCACATCACCTCCGGCGTCTCGGCCCTGGTCACCTGTATTTATCTCGGCAAGCGCCTCGGCTACCCGCACAACGCCATGCCACCGCACTCCATGGTTTTGAGCTTCATCGGCGCATGCCTGCTCTGGGTGGGCTGGTTCGGCTTCAACGCCGGCAGCGCGCTGGCCGCCAGCCCGCTGGCTACCAGCGCCTTCATCAACACCCACTTCGCCGCCGCGTCGGCCGCGCTAGGCTGGACCGTGGCCGAATGGATTAACAACGGCAAGCCCACCGCGCTCGGCGCCATCTCCGGCGCGGTCGCGGGACTGGTCGCCATCACTCCGGCCTCCGGCTTCGTCCAGCCCTTTGCGGCTCTGGCCATCGGCCTCTGCGCCGGCATCTTCTGCTCCTACATGGTCTTCAAGGTCAAGACCTTCTTCGGCTACGACGACTCGCTCGACGCCTTCGGCGTGCACGGCGCCGGCGGCACCCTCGGCGCCATCCTCACCGGCATCTTCGCCACCTGCGCCATCAACCCCATCTACGGCAAGGGCGTTCCCACCGGCGCCATTGACGGCCACTGGAGCCAGGTCCTCAACCAGCTCTCCGGCGTCGCCATCGCCTGGGCCATCTCCATCGTCGGCACGCTTATCCTGCTCTTCCTGGTCGACCGCATCATCGGCCTGCGCGTCACCCCCGAGCACGAAGCCGCCGGCCTCGACCTCTCCCAGCACGGCGAAGAAGGCTACGAATTCAACACCTGAGCGAAGCCGAAGGGGACCCGTATTTAGGATCTTCACTCAGCACGAACATGGGTGCCCCAGGTCCCGCGTCTGAGACCTGGGAAAGCACGAAACCAGCCCAGCCACTTTCATCCCAGCACGAAAATGGGTGCCCCGCCTTCGGCGACGCGCGTTCTCTGCGCATCGGCGAAGGTGGGAAACCACGGACCTCAACATGCTCGTCTTCATCCCTCACCACCCCTCCGTGCCCCACCCTGTCGACTTTTTCCTGTCGACGGGGTGGGAAGCCTAGAACAATCCCCGGGGGATATCAAAGATCAAAACCCAAAATCTTCCTCCCTCACTGCAATCCACCCCTCCCGCCTGATAGGCTATCGAACGAGGCATTGTGCGTATGCTCAAGATTGAAGCAATTCTCCAGCCTTCTAAACTGGACGCCGTCAAGGATGCCCTGCTCGAAGCAGGCATCGAAGGCATGACCATTCTCGAAGCCCGCGGCCACGGCCGCCAGAAAGGCCACACCGAGTTCTACCGCGGCCGCGAATACACCGTCGATCTTCTGCCCAAGGTCAAGATCGAGCTGGTCATTCACGACGAGCTCAAGGAGAAGGCCGTTCAGGCCATCGTCGGAGCCGCGCGCACCGGCCGCATCGGCGACGGAAAAATCTTCATCAGCCGCCTCGACGAAGCCATCCGCATCCGCAACGACGAGCGCGGCGAAAACGCCCTCTAGGCCGCGCCAGGCCTCAGGGTCCGGATTACACTATACCCAGGAGGCCGGTATGAGCATCCTCGCAGAGGCCTTTATCGCCGCTTTCGACTCAGACGCGGAACTGACCTGGCTGACCGAGGGTCCAGGACAGACAATCGCTCGATTCGAGGTCTCCGGAGCGCGCATCGACACCACGTTCACTGAAACCGCCAAGAACGAGTGGAGAGTCGCGTTCGACGTCGTATCCAAAGCCAGCCCTTCGGAAAATATCCACGCCTCCATTCGCGTCTTTAGCGGCGTCTTCCAGGCGGTGCGGGAGTTCCTTGAAGTACGCCAGCCGCAAAGGCTCGTCTTCGCCTCCAAAGAGGAAGCCCTAGGCCGCCTCTACGAGGAGTATCTGCAAAGGCAGGATTCTCCCCTGCGCCAGCTCGGCTACCGGATGGTTTCTCCCGTCAGAATGTCACCGCTGGTGGAGTTCGCAATCGAAAAGACAACCCCTTCCGAGTGGACCGAATACGATAGTTAACTCCCGATCAGCCGCGCAATCCTCCGCTTCAATCTTGGCTACCCCACAACCCCGGCTGCCCATCCTCGCGCCTTCTTCACGGCGCGAGCGTGGAAAACCACAGACCTCGCTAACCAGCCAACTCGCCCCCCACCCCAGCTTGCTATCTTAGAGAAGGAATTACCTTTACCCGGCCACAACGCCGGTCTCACTACCCCACGGAGCTGTCCGTATGATTCCCCGCTTTCTATCCTTCATCCTCGTGCCGCTCAGCCTGATTTCCTGCCTTGCCGCGCAAGACACCCGCACCGTCATCGAGCCCATCCTGCCGTCTCTTTGCAACACTCTCGACGCGAATCTCCAAGCCGTCGGCAACACGCTGGCCCCGGCCGACGAGCAGAAACTCGACACCGCACGCATTCAGAAGGCCATTAACCGCTGCGGCAAGTACCGCGCCGTGCGGCTCCGCGTCAATGAAACCGCCAACGCCTTCCTCAGCGGCCCGCTCGAGCTCAAGCCCGAGGTCACGCTCATCGTCGGCCCCGGCGTCACCCTCTACGGCTCGCGCGACGCATCGCTCTACGCCACCTCGCCCGGCAGTTGCGGCATCGTGAGCCACACCCCCGGCCCGCGCGGCTGCAAGCCCCTCATCTCCGTCGATCACGCCCCCGGCTCGGCCATCATGGGCGACGGCGTCATCGACGGCCGCGGCGGCGAAAAGATGCTCGGCTCACAGTACTCCTGGTGGGACCTCGCCGAGCAGGCCCGCGCCGGCGGCGGCCAGCAGGTTCCGCGCATTATTGTTGCCGATTATTCTGACAACTTCACCCTCTACCGCATCACGCTCAAGAATTCGCCCAACTTCCACGTCGTCTACGACCACGGCGACGGCTTCACCGTGTGGGGCGTCAAGATCGACACACCGCAGCGCCTGGCCCGCAACACCGACGGCATCGATCCCGGCGACGGCGCCAAAGACATCACCATCACCCACAGTTTCATCCGCACCGGCGACGACAACGTAGCCATCAAGGGCGGCGCCGGCGGCCTTACCAACATGACCGTCAACGACGACCACTTTTACTGGGGCCACGGCATGTCCATCGGCAGCGAGACCAACGGCGGCGTCAGCAAGATCCGCGTCTTCGATCTCTCCCTCGACGGCCCCGACAACGGTATCCGCATCAAGTCAAACGGCTCCCGCGGCGGCCTCACGCAGGATGTGGTCTACTCCGACGTCTGCATCCGCAACTCGCCCAACCCCATCACCTTCGACACCGGCTACACCGCGGCCGGCACGCTCCAGGGCAACTCGCCGCCCTCCATGCGCGACATCACGCTCAAAAACGTCCGTATCTCAGGCGGCGGCAAGTTCAGCTTCAACGGCTACGCCAGGGACTACCGCATCGCCGCAACCCTTGACGGCGTGCAGATCACCGACGACGCAAAATACGCCTACGATCTGCACCACGCCGACCTGACCCTCGGCCCCGATCCCACCAATCTTCACTTCCCCGTCGGCGACGACTCAACCGTCAGCGGAACCCCCGCCGAAGGCGACCCGGCGCCGTGCCAGGAGAAATTCGTCCCCTTCCCGCAATAACCGGGTGCCCCACCTTCGGCGATGCGCATTCTGTGCGCATCGGCTAAGGTGGGAAACCACAAATCTCACCCCGCAACTCTGAACTCAGCACGAACATGGGTGCCCCAGGTCTCGCGTCTGAGACCTGGGAAAGCACGAAACCAGCCCGGCCACTTTCAACTCAGCACGAAAATGGGTGCCCCACCTTCGAC
>JBAUCP010000372.1:0-5253 GCA_049677625.1 Occallatibacter sp.
ATCTGGCGCACCTTGCGTCCAATCCGTTTGTTGCGGCAAAGAAGGATTATCCGGCGACGGCCGCGGGCACCGGCATCTTCATGGAAGGCATCATTAAGAATCCCGTGTTCTACGATCTGTTCTTTGACATGGTCTGGCGCGATGGACCGGCTGTGCTCGACGATTGGCTGCAGGAATACACGCTCCGCCGCTATGGCGTTTCCGATGGAGCCGCGGCCCAGGCCTGGAAGCTGTTGCGCGAGGGGCCCTATCGCGAGGGCACGAGCGGAGTCGAGTCCAGTTCGATCGTCGCTGCCCGGCCGGCGCTGGACTGCAAGAAGTCCGGTCCCAATGAGGGCTTCGTCCTGCGGTATTCCCCGAGGGAGCTGGTCAATGCATGGAGCCTGCTGCTCGCCGACCAGGCGCGCTGCGGAGGGGCCGAGGGATACCGCTTCGATGCGGTTGACGTGGGCCGGCAGGTGCTTTCGAACCTCGGCCAGATGCTGCACAAGAATGTTTGCACGGCCTTTGCTTCCGGCGATAAGACAGGTTTGAAGCAAGCGACGGCGCAATTTATCGATGTGCTGTCAGACGTCGATCGCTTATGCGAAACCCGCGGCGAGTATCGTTTCGGCGACTGGCTCGCGGCCGCGCGCAAGTGGGGCGCCGGCGAGGCGGATACTGCGCTCTACGACAAGAATGCCTCCATGCTTGTAACTTGCTGGGGTCCGGAGGACAATCCGAGAATATTCGACTACTCCTGGCGCGAGTGGTCCGGCTTGATCCGCTCCTACTACATTCCCCGCTGGCAAAAGTTCCACGCCATGCTCGCAGCGAAGTTGGAGGCGGGCGAAGCCTACAGCGAAGCCGGACTTCCGCAGGTTTACGGCCGCGAAGCATGGCGCGCCAACGACTTCTACGCATCCCTTGCCGATTGGGAGCTGCAGTGGATCAATACGCCGAAGAGTCATTGGAGAAAGCTCGACGCAGGAAGCGGCGAAGAACTGACCTGCGCAAACGAACTGTTGGCCAAGTGGAAGCCGGTTCTGGATGCTGCGTACGGCTAGTACAAGATGGATGTGAGCGATCGCTTCTCAGGGCCGGATTAGAGCCGGATTGAGCGGTCCAGCACGCAGCGGGATGAGTTCGCTTGAACGAATCGGCCGGCAAAGGCAACGCCCTTGCAGTGCCGATTCAGCCGGTGAGATGAAGGTGGGTAATGGACAAGAAATCAGAGTGCCCTGTTGCCGCGAACGGGGATGGCGGCGCATCCGGCAGTCCTGGCACTGATCCCATGAGCATGGACCGGCGACAGTTTGGGCGTCTTGTCGCGGGCGCGGGCGCCGGTGCGCTTATTGCTTCCCAACCTGCAATCTCCGGGGCCGCGAAAATTTCTGGCGGCTTGGATTCCGCTCTGCCAGGCAAGACGCTGACGCTAAAGACCCGGATGGCCAGGTTCAGCATCGATGCGACGGGCGCGTTCAGCGCAATCGCCTTCAATGGCCGCAATTACCTTGCACCCGGACAATCGGCTCCGGTCCTGAGCGTGCGAGTGGCCGGCAAGTTGCACGCCCCGAATCGCGCGGCCTGGAACGCGAAGCATCGCACGATAACGCTGGGCTTTGACGAGATTGGAGCAACGGCAGTGCTGACGGCGCACGCCAAGCCTACCCATGTGACCTTTGAGCTGACTGCATTGCGCACCGCTCTTCCAGTGGAACTGGCGCTGTGGGGCCCCTATCCGATCCATATTGGCGGCCTGATTGGAGAAGTGGTTGGCGTTGTGCGCAACTCCGAGCTTGCGGTGGGCATTCAGGCGCTCAACACCAAGACGTTGGGAGGGGACGCATCCCAGGAGAGCGACATCGTGCCGGACGACATATTGGCCGACGATGAGGGCATCTATCCAGGCTTGCCGGACGAACTGAAGAAACAGCAGCGCTGGCGCGGCAACACAGCGACGCGCACAGACTTTGGCAGCAGCTTGCAGGCGTATTGCCGGAATCGGGACCGGCAGCGCGTCATAAGCAACTGGGGACAAGAGCAGTTCGTCGCTCTGCCTTTTGACGATGGAGGCGCGATCGGCAGCAAGATTGCGTTGTTCGCCTGCCCGGCAACGCAGGCGCTGGCAACCCTTGGCGAAATCGAAGTGGCGGAGGGTTTGCCGCATCCGACCATGAACGGCACATGGGCCAAAATGTCGCCGGGGGCAACAGCTTCGTACCTCATCGTGGATTTTGGCGAGGCCACAATCGGCCGGGCCATCGAGATGACCAGAAAGGCCGGGTTGAAGTATCTCTATCAGAGTTCGCCGTTTGAGACGTGGGGACATTTCAAGCTCAAGCCCGGCTTGTTTCCGAAGGGCTGGGACGGCTTTCGCGACTGCGTGGCGCAGGCCCGCGAGGCCGGCGTTGGCGTGGGCTTCCACACACTCTCCAATTTCATCACGCCCAACGATCCATTTGTGACGCCGATACCCGATCCGCGATTGGCGCGCACCGGCTCCAGCGAACTCACCGCCGACATGGATGCGGCGCAGACGGAACTCCCCGTCGCCGACCCCATCTGGTTTCAGAAGAAGACAACCATGAATACCGTTGTCATCGGCGAGGAACTGATCCGCTACGAAGGCGTCTCGGCGCAAGCGCCTTGGCGGTTGCTGCAGTGCCAGCGTGGCGCGTGGGGCACCAAGGCCGCGGCGCACCGCAAAACAGAGGCGGTCGGCAAGTTGATGGATCACCCTTACAAAGTGTTTTTGACCGACGCCGCACTAGCCCAGGAAGTTGCCAGGAATATCGCGTCGTTCTGCAATTCGACAGACGCAGTCCAGCTTTCGTTCGACGGCCTGGAAGGCAACTGGTCCACCGGTATGGGGCAATACGGATGCTCGCTGTTCACCAATACCTGGTACGAGGCGCTCAAGCCTGCGTTGCGTGGGCACATGATCAATGACGCCAGCAATCCACATCATTTCACCTGGCACATCGCCAGCCGGTACAACTGGGGCGAACCGTGGTATGCAGGTTTCCGCCAGAGCCAGACGCTCTACCGGCTGAAGAATCAGCTCTTCTATACGCGCAACCTGATTCCTCACATGCTGGGCTGGTTTTCGCTGCGCAGGCAAACCACGCCGGAAGATGTCGAGTGGCTGTGCGCGCGGGCGGCCGGATTCGACGCCGGGTTTGCACTGGCCACCAGCTTTGCCAGCAGGGCGACCCAGACCGCCGGCGACGCTGCCGGTTTGGAAAAAACAAGAGCGGCGATTCTCGATGTGGTGAATCAATGGGAAACCGCCCGGCAAGGAGGCGCATTCCCAGAGAGCATCAAGCCGATGTTGCAGGATGTGAACCGCGAGTTTCATCTGGTTGCCGTCGGGCCGGGCGAGTGGGAGCTGCAACCGGCGAACCCAACCGGCCCGGCGATGCGGATCATGGCCCATCCCGGCGCATGGAGCGAGTAGACTCTGTGCATGATGTTTGCGAAGCGGCTTCGCGAAAGGGTGCGGCGTGGGGAGATCACTTGCAGCGTGCGCATCTGGATGCGTCCGCATGTGAGCGTGGGCGGACGATACCGGATGGAGGAAGGCGAGATCGAGGTGGACTCGATTGAGACCATCGGGTTTGACGATATTACTCCGGAGCTGGCGCGGGAGTCAGGATTTCTGGGCGTGCTGGATCTGCTGAAGGTGGCGAAGCACGGCAGGGGCGAGACGATCTACTTAATCCGGTTTCACTACGTGTCGCCGGCGCGGCGCCGGGCAAGACCGTAAGTCGGCGAGTTAGAGCGGTCCCAGAATGTATGTACCCTTGTTGGAATCTGGGAAGGTGGCATTTTCTTAAGGAAAATGCCACTTTCAGCAGTAGCTTCGAGGTACAGCAATTGTGGAACCGCTGTAGCGTCACTGGCGCGACGGCCGCAGAGAATAGATCTACCGACTAAGAAATTATTCTCAGCAAGATTTTCACAGCTTCAGATCTGTTTGTTGTCCCTGCAGGGTCACCGAGACGGGCGCGTTCTTCCCAACCAGTTCAATCTGTATTTTCTTCCCATTTGTCGCCTTGCCTCGGGTATCTGTGCGCAGCGAAAGAGCACGATCACGCTCATTCCAGGCACAGAAGATCCTCGTGAATTCTCCTCGGCGATATGCAAAGCTTTCGCCATCGTCCTCATAAAGGGCGAACGTGCCGTCTGCACCCGGATAAAGCCGCAGGGTGAGCGGCGAATTGATGATCTCCGAAGCGTGCTGCGCGACTGGAGCAAAAGGCACGATGCTGCCTGCTTTCACATACAAGGGCATGGTCTTGAGATCCACATCCCGCGAAACCTCCCTGCCTCCTTCGGCGAGTTGTCCAGTCCAGAAATCCCACCACTCGCCGGCTGGTAAATAGACCGCGCGCTGCCGCGCCGACGGAGTAAGGACTGGAGCAACAAGAAAGTTGTCTCCAAATAAATATTCGTCGTTACGCAGGAGCGCCTGCCGGTCATGCGGATGGGCGAGCCACAGCGCCCGCATCAGTGGCAGTCCGCTCTCATGGGCCTGCGCGACAAAAGAATATAGATAAGGCAGGAGTTGGTAGCGAAGCTCAAGATAGTCGCGGCAAATCTTCTCCACTTGCTGGTCGTGAAGCTCCTGTTCCGGCGGCCAGTCAGGGCCGAGACTTTCACTGCCCTCCAGCGGCCCTGGGCTGCTCGTGTCCCACCCCCAGGGCAAGCGCAGCTTCCAGGCGCGGCCGTGAGCGCGAAACAACGGGCAAAACGCGCTGAACTGAAACCAGCGCAGGTACAGTTCCGAGGTCAATGCGCGGGTCGGAAAAAATCCTCCCGTGTCCGTGCCCCAATACGGAATGCCGCTGAGCCCAACGTTGATGCCGTTTTGCACCTGGGCCGCCAGAGCTTCCCAACTCGAATCGATATCTCCCGACCAGAGCCATCCGAATCGTTGCAGGCCGGCATATCCGTTGCGATGGAGAGCAAACGGACGGCGATCCGGGTGTGCGGAAAGGGGACCCTCCCAATAGAGTTGGTTGCGCTGGAAGCGCGCATACACCGAGAGCTGATCGCCTTCGTCCGGCCACCAGCCATCAACGCCTGCGGCCTCTACCGGAAGGTGCTCCTTCCAGTATGCCGCCGCGTCACCGGGCGAATGCGCCACCGGTTCAGGATCGTGCAGGGTACCGTGAAAATCCCCCGGGGGCACCGCATGCAGTACGATTTTGAAGTGCTCGTCATGCAGCTCGTCAAACATGGCTTTGGGGTCCGGGAAAGCATCAGCAT
>JBAUCP010000373.1:0-17732 GCA_049677625.1 Occallatibacter sp.
CAATGCGGTAGCCATCGACCCCAGATACGCGGCGGCCTATGCGCAGCTTGCCGACACCTACAATCTGATGGGCCAGTACAGTTGGATGAACCCGCGCGATGCGCAGAACCTGGCGTGGGCCGCGGCGGAGCAGGCGCTCTCGCTCGATCCCTCGCTGGCTGAGGCGCACGCCGCACTGGGATTTTCGCTGTGGTATTACCGATGGGACCTGGCCGGGGCCGAGGCAGAGTTTCGCAAGGCAATCGCGCTTGAACCGGAGAACGTGGACGCGCACCACTGGTACGAGCAACTGCTCATGACGGCCGGCCGCTTCCCCGAGGCCGAGCAGCAGATGCAGGCGGCCTTCGATGTCGATCCGCGCTCGCCTATCCTGCGCGTGAATCTGGGCTGGCTCTACGAGTACGAGGGCAAATTTCCGCAGGCCGTGGAGCAGGTGCGCACGGTGCTGGCCGAGAACCCCAACTTTCTGGGCGCGCATTACAAGCTCTGGTACATCTACTCCGCGATGGGAGACAGGACGCACGGCGGCGAAGAATTCGAATGGGTGGTCAATTCGATTGCCGACCCGGCTCATGAGCGGAAGATCGAGGATTTATACCGGAATCAGGGCTACGTGGCCGCGCTGCACGAGTTCGCAGAGGGCAGCGATTTGGAATACTACGGCAGCCTGGTGGACGCCGCGCGCTGCCTGGCCTCTGTCGGCGACAACGCCGGCGCGCTGGCTCAGCTTGAACGCGCGTACCAGGCCCACGAGGGTTGGATGATCTATGTGCAGGCCGATCCGGCGTTCACCGCGCTGCGCTCCGACCCGCGCTTCCAGCAGCTCATCGAAGCAGTGCACAAGCAGCCCTGACGCAGATCCTTAGCGCGAGATGGCCTCGATCTCTGCGGCAACGGCGTCGTGAACGTGCATGATGCTGGTGGGAGCGGCGACGGTGGCGGGACTCTGCTGGCCTGGCGCGTGAATCAACAGCGCTGGCCGCGGGTCCCATTTGCCTCCCTCAGAGATGCGCTCGTCCTCGGCGCTCCAGCCCGGCAGCGGACGCCACATCTGCGTGCGCCAGGAGTGATCGCCGTGGACAATGAGCATGGTCGAAGCCCAGCGCGGCTGCTTCTCGAGTGTGTCGAGCATCTGGCCGAGCAGGCGGTCGGTGTAGTCGAGCGAGTCGAGATACGATCCGCCGACGGCGAAGCTCGCTGTCCGGCGGTCCCAGAACTCGGGCGGGTGCGGCGAGGGAATGTGCAGATAAATGATGTCGGCCTGGCTGTTGGCGAGGGTTTCGAGCGCGTGCCGGCTCACGTCCTTCACTGAGGCGATATGGCCCTCGGCGTTCCAGCGGGCCACGTCAGCCCAGGCGCGGCTGGGCCACAGGAACTGCTCCACCATGATGCGCAGCGGGAACCAGACATTCTCGGCAAAGCTCGCGTCAAGCGAAGTGGGCCCGCGATCCTGGGCGTCGTCGTTGCTCCAGTAGCACTCCGTAGCCACCTTGGCGAAGACCGGGCAGTAGGCAATGTACCAGCCGATGATCGACGTGGTGAGGCCGTGCTGTTTGGCCAAGCCGATCAGCGAGGCATCGGCGTTAAACTGCTCCCAGTGGGCGTTGTCGGTCTGGATCAGATACTCGTTGTTCGACGTGTATTCGACGTCGGTCACGTCGCGGCCCAGCATCAGGCTGGGAACGGCGTGGGTGGTGCGGTACGCGATGGGCGTTACGTCAGTGTAGAGCGTGCTCTCGCTGCGCAGGCGGTCGAAGTTGGGGAGATGGAGCGAGGGGTCGCGCGTCTCGAAGGTGTATTTGTAGGCGAGCTCGTCGAAGAGAATCCACACCATGCGCGGCCGGTTAGCGGGCGCGGCCGGAATCGCCGCCGCGAAAGATTGCGGTCCGGGCCGCCACATGGTCGCGCGCGCAAGCTGAACGGTCATGACCAGCGCGAAGACGGCAAAACCGGTGAGCAGTGCGCTCCCGGCCTGGCGCAGCCGCAGTGCGATCGCAGGAAATCGCGCAACCAGGAGAATCACCACCGCGATCCAGGCAAGACACGCCGTAGCCACTGCCCATCCGGGCACGTCAAAGGGGATCACATTGAGATTGCGCACAAACAGGAGGCCCGGCAGCAGCGCGATTAGACACCAGCGGATATTTGGCCACGAGCCCAGCCTGCGCAGACCGGCCATGACGAGCGCAAAGACCAGGCCCACGATCAGCATGTCTGTGAGGTGAGCCAGCGCGATGCGGGTGAGCGGGCCGTGAACGCGCATGCGCGCATCGCCGGCCGGCGAGGTCAGGTCGATGTAGTCGGGCAGGAGCAGGATGGAGGCGAAGCCCCAGGCCTGGGCGATCCGATTCATCATGCGTGTCCGGCCCCGCTGCGCTCAAAGAGCAGAAGCACGCGGCCGTTGCCCAGCGCCTTGCGGTTGGCGACTTGAAAATGAGCCGCGAAGGCTTGCACCAGGTCGTCTTCAGAGAGATGGCCGTAGAGGTGGTCGCGGCCGCGCAGCCACTCCTGGTACATGGGGTCGGAGGGCGGCACCCACTCCAGCACCAGCCAGCGGCGCGTGAGGCTGGCGCACAGCGCGCCGATGTGTTCGAGCGGCAACTGCTCGCGCAGGATGAGGTGATGGATGACGGCCAGCATCAGCACCATGTCGAACTGTCCGGTGAGGCGGTCGAGCAGGGAAAGCTGCTCGCGATTGCGCCATCCGGCGGCCGGCGTGGGGCGCGCGATGTTGGCGACCATCGCGGTAATCTGCTTTTGCCCGGCGGCTGCGGCGCGCCACAACTGCTCGATGGCCGCGGCGTCGCTGTCCAAGGCCACTACCTCGGCGCCGGCGGCTGCGGCCATGAGCGAATAGGTTCCGGTGTTGGCGCCGATGTCGAGCACGCGCGCCGGACGGCATTCGTCCAGCGTTTCGCGAACGAACTGCTGCTTGTCTTCCACGTCGGCGGGCTGGTAGTGGCTGGCCGTCTGCACGTACCGGCTCCACTGGCTCTTGTTTTCGCGTCCGGCGGCGCTGCCAATCTGCCTGCCCAGCCGCGCCAGCCGTTTGTGCAGGATGTGCGTGGCCAGATCGGGATGAGTATTGCCGGGGTGAGTTGTCGACGGCTTCGCCTTTTGGGGCTTTCCAGCTTTCCCCTCAAAGAGCGCGGCCAGCGTGACGACATCCAGCAGCCCAGGAGTGAGGCGGCGCCAGCGCGGCAAGGCCCGATAGAGCGCCGTGGGCTCGTAGCCGTCGCGGGAAAACAAGGTTGCCTCGAGCGGCCAGCTCAGATACCTAGCCGCCACCAGCGGCAGCAAAAATGTGCGCACAAACTGGCCGTAAGCCAGCCACACGCGCGAATGCGGGTCGCGCCGCTCGAACGACAGGACATCGACGAAGACCGGTTTGGGGCCATCGAAGAGCACGTTGAGCGGGGTCGCATCCTTGAGCGTCCAGCCGGCGTCAATGGCCTTGCCGGCCACGCGGAGGGTAAGCTCGGCGGCGGCGCGCCACTGCGCCGGGGTCCACTCCCAGGGGTAAGAGATGGGATCGATGCGCGGATGGCGCAGCCAGAGATCTCCCACGCGCGGGAGCGGTCCGAGGGCTGCGTCTGAATCGACAATCTCGCTGGCAACCAGGTCGCCGCTGCGCTCCAGATCCTGGCGCAGCGCGGAATCAAGGAATGCGCGCGCTTCATCGGCCGCCGCGGCGCGCACCCGGCGCAACACCCGGCCCGGCGTGAGCAAAAGCTGACCGGCAGGATCGCGGAAGGTCATCTCCAGCGGATCGGGCGTAGGGATGGATTGCGGATCAGATCGTGACGGCCGGGCTGGCGAGCCTTCTGAAGCGGTCATTTCCTGGGCAAGCGGGTCCTCGACAGGCGGGTTCTGGGCAGGCGGCGGCGTCAACCTTGGCTGTCCTCGGGGACAGGCACGCTCTCGGGCTCCACTTTGGGGGCGCTGCCGCGATGAAACAGGGTGTAGATCTTGCGGCGCAGGTACCATCCTCCGGCCACCAGCGCGGAACCGACGGCCTGGATGGCGAGAAGCCCCGTTCCGGGGTCGGCGTAGGCATACGCGGGACGCTCAAAAAGAAGGGTTGCGCCCAGCAAAATGAGAACCAGGGGGAAGATTCGAAGCAAAATTCTCATGGTCGTCGGTTCACTGCCTCACAAGTGAATTCTTTTTGAGCTGGACGGGCACATGCCGCCGATGTACAGCAAATCGATTCTTCGGCCGTCTATTCACTAGACGCCTGCCCGGCTCTAAGAGTTTACTATTAGGAGCAGTAATTCGTTGATGCCCTGGAAACGGACACTCGGGCCCCGAGGAGACCGCCACCGCGGCCGAAAAGCGCGGAGCCGAGTCACCCTGCCGCGGGTTTTACGCGTCATACAACTAAGAGCAACTACTGGCAAGCAGGAGCGATGACTGGAAACGGCAAAACCGGGAAGAGCAGGCGGCGGGGCTGACGTGCGCGCCTGAGCAGAAAAAGTGCGGCCAAGTGTCTACGTTGCAGGTATGATTATCAGCCAAGGCTGCCTGCACGCCAGGGGCAAAAGCGGGCTTGAGGAAATTAACGGTTTTTCAGATTTCACGCGCTGAGAGCGACGCATGAGCCTTACAACCATAACCCAAGGCACCGGAACCCCGCGAGCGCGCCTGGGGGCACATGTCAACCTGCTTCGCCTCGACCACTCGGTCAAGCAGGTCTTCGTCATTCCCGGCATCGTGATTGCCGCCAGCCTTACGGATGCGGCGCTCGACCGCGGGCTGCTGGTGCGGACCCTGCTGGGCATGGCTGCGGTGGTGGCCGCGGCCAGCAGCAACTACGTGCTGAACGAGCTGCTCGATGCGCCCTTTGACCGCCTGCACCCCACCAAGCGGCTGCGCCCGGCCGCCTGCCACAGCATCAACGTTCCGCTCGCCTTTGCGCAGTGGCTGGCGGTGGGCTTGCTCGGCATCCTGCTGGCTCTCGTAGTGTCAAAGCCGCTGTTCTTCAGCGTGCTGAGCCTGTGGGTGATGGGCTGCCTTTACAACATTCCGCCCATCCGCACCAAGGATGTTCCTTATCTGGACGTTCTTTCCGAGTCCATCAACAATCCGATCCGCCTGTGCGTGGGGTGGTACATCGTGACCACCGCCGTGATTCCTCCGGTTTCGCTGCTGGTGGCCTACTGGATGCTGGGCGCCTACTTCATGGCCCTGAAGCGATTCAGCGAGTACCGGCAGATCGGCCGCGACTCGGCGGTGAAGTATCGCCGCTCCTTCGAGTTTTATAACGAGCAATCGCTGCTGACCTCAGTCCTGTTTTACGCGGCCACGGCCATGCTGTTCTTCGGCGCGTTCATCATGCGCTACCGCATGGAGATGGTCTTTGCGTTTCCGTTCATCGCGCTGCTGATGGCCTTCTACTTCCAGCTTTCGTTTGTGGAAGACAGCCCGGTGCAGAACCCGGAAAAGCTCTATCGCGAGCCGCGGATCATGGCTCTGCTGGCAGTTTGCTGTTTCGTGCTGGTGGCCATGCTCTACATCAATCTGCCCTGGCTGGCGCGCGTCTTTCCCAAGTCAGGCGTGCACAGCGGAGGCAATCCGCAGGCGGCATTTTCCATCCCGCAGAGCCCGCGCGCGAACTGAAGCCTGTGCCTTCTCCCTGTGCTTTTTCATAGATGCGCGGACTGAATCTTCGATACCTTAGGATCCCTTCGGCTGGCGAACGGCTGGTCTGGTGCGGAGCCTGGCGTTTCATGCGGCGCGCCCTGCCTCGATATGATGACAGTATCAACCTGGCGCCACGCTGATCCGGATCTGTCCCTTCATGCTCGGATGCCTGATCAGGAGAGGAATCCCATGAAGACGGCTACGGACCAGCGCCTGCCCATCTTTCGCCTGGCGCTGGCTGCCGCTGCCGCAGTGGCGCTGCACGGCTACCATCTCGGCGTGGAAGACGGCGAAATCTACATTCCGGCGGCCCGCAAGCTGCTGCATCCCGGTCTCTACCCCTACGCCGCGGAGTTTTTTGAGTCGCACGAGCACCTGTCTCTGTTTGCGCCCATCCTGGCCTGGACCGCGCGGCTGACGCATCTCTCCATGGACTGGACGGTCTTTCTCTGGTACGCCGCCACCCTGTTTCTGTTGCTGGTCTCCTGCTGGATGCTGGCGGCGATCGGCTTCCACTCAGACCGCGCGCGCTGGTGCGGCGTGCTGGTGGTTGCGGCCGTGCTGACCATGCCGGCCACCAACACCGGCCTGCCGTTGATGGACCCGTACCTGACGGCGCGCTCCTTTTCAACGCCCACCACTCTCTTTGCGCTCACCGCGTTTCTGGCGCGCCGCTACTGGCTAGCGGCGGCGTTGACCGTTTTGACGGCGGCGATCCATCCGCAGATGGCTGCGTATCTTGTCTTTCTGGGAGCCGTTCTCTGGGTCGTGGAGCGCTATGCGCCGGCAGTGCGGCAGCCGGTTCCGGCCGCTGCGGGCGCGATCCTGGGCGCTGTGCCGATGGGCTTCCATCTTGCCGCTGCGCAGGGCGCCTATCGCGAGGCTCTCTACTCGCGCGGCTTCTATTTTCTTTCCACCTGGACCTGGTATCACTGGCTCGGGCTGCTTGCGCCGCTCGGGTTTCTGGCGTGGTTCTCGAGAGGCAGGCTGCGCGGGACCACGCCGGCCTTTGCGCGGCTGAGCTTCGCGCTGATTCCCTTCGGCGTAATCGCGATCCTGGCCGCTGCGGCCATATCGAGCACCCACAAGCTGGATATGTACGCGCGGCTGCAGCCGCTGCGCTGCTTTCACCTCATCACGCTGGTCTTAATGCTGTTGTTTGCCGGCGTTCTGGGCGAGTACCTGGGCAAAGGCCGCGCGTGGGTGATTCCCGCCATCCTGGTTCCGCTGGCGGCAGGGATGTTTGTGGTGGACTACGAAACCAATCCCTTGAGCCCGCACATCGAATGGCCGTGGCGCACCACCAGCGAGAATGCGTGGGTGAATGCGCTCTTGTGGATTCGGCAGAATACGCCAGAGGATGCGGTGTTTGCCGTGGACTCCGGCTACTTCAGGGACCCCGACGTGGACGTGCATGGATTCCGCGCCATCAGCGAGCGCGCGGCCCTGGCCGACTACAACAAAGACGGCGGCGTGGTGGCAATCTTTCCCAACCTGGCGGATGAATGGAAGCAGATGAGCAGCGCGACAGGCGGCCTGAACCACTTTTCCGCGCAGGATTTCACGCGGCTGGCGCATGAGTATCCGGTGACGTGGACCGCGATTCACGGCCCGGCGCCCGCGGGCATGGACTGCCCCTACCAGCAGCGCGGCTACGCGGTATGCAAAATTCCCGGCGCGCCGGGACTGAGCAGGCCACGATCTTGAAGTTTGCCGGCTTCAAGGATGCAGAGTAGAGCGGACGAATGCAGGTTGCTAGTGTGGTGTCCCAAAAGTTCATTGCATAAATGGAGCGCATGAAAAGCAGGTCCTTCGACTCCGTTTGGCGCCCAACCACCCCAAGAAGCAAAGATCGCTTCTTGGGGGCCCCGGTCACGCGCCAAACTTCGCTCAGGATGACAGCGCTCAAGTTAATTTATCAGCAACTTGGCAGAGTTCTACTGGCGGCTGTTTTGTGTTGGCACATGAGGCCAGACGTGTCCGGTTACAACTTACGCAGCCGCTCGCAGGCTTCGTCGAGATCCGCGTCCTGCTTGGCGAAGCAGAATCGTAACAAATCCTCGCCTCGGCCGGGACGGAAGAATGCCGAGCCGGCCACAGCAGCTACGCCGGTGGCGGCGAGCAGATGCCGCGCCTTTTCTGCTGCAGTCTTGCCGGGCAGCCGCGTGGCGCGGGCCAGCACGTAATACGCTCCCGGAGGAACCGACGGCTCCATGCCGGCAGTCTCGAGCGCGCTCAAAATCCGGCCGCGCTTCGATTGGTGATCGGCAGCAATCTGCGCGTAAAAACTCGGCGGAAGCTGCTCAAGGCCGGCTGCCGCGGCTACCTGGAACGGCGCCGGCGCGCACACATAGGTTAGGTCGTGGAAGTGGCCCATGGCGGGCATCCAGCGCGCATCGGCGACGGCATAGCCTACGCGCCAGCCGGTAATCGAAAATGTCTTGCTGAAGCCGGAGATCACGATGGTCCGCTCGCGCATGCCGGGCAACGTGGCCGGGCAGACGTGGCGCGCTCCGTCATACACGAAATACTCATAGATCTCGTCGGTGAAGAGAAAGAGATCGTGCTCGCGGCAGACGGCTGCGACCTCTTCCAGCTCAGATTGGGTAAAGATTTTGCCGCTCGGATTGGCGGGCGTGTTGAGCAGGATGGCGCGGGTGCGCGGCGTAATGGCGGCGCGCATGGCGTCCACGTCGAGTTGCCAGTCCGGCTCGGCCAGCGCGACGATCACCGGATTCACGCGCAGCGACTTGAGCGTGTTCACGTGGTAGCCGTAAAACGGCTCGAAGATCAGCATCTCGTCGCCGGGATTGAGCAGAGCCATGGCCGCCGCGTGGTAGCCGGCCGTGGCGCCGGAGGCCACCATCACCTCGCGCTCCGCGTCGTAGCGCAGGCCGTAGTCGCGCAGTTGCTTGGCCGCAATCGCCTCGCGCAGCCGCGCGATGCCGTCGCAGCGCGTGTAGATATTCTGTCCTTCGCGGATGGCCCGGATGGCCGCTTCCTCAATCAGCGCCGGCACCGGGGTGTCGCACACGCCCTGGGCAAGGTTGATGCCTCCGATGCGGTCGCATTCGGTGGTCATGGCGCGGATTTCTGACTGGAAGGTGGCGGGGGCGAGATCGCTCAGGCTGAGGCGGGATGCGGTTGGCGTGGCTAAAGTGTTGGGCACGGAGAAGATCCTTGGCCTCTATCTTACCAATCGCCAACCCGCGCCGTCAGATTTTCAGCGCTCTTCCCGCACGGACGGATCGACACGCCGGGAGCGCAGGCTGACCGGACCGCCGATCTGGACTGCCAATCTGGACTTTTAGGGAGCCTCTGGTTAAGTTGGCCAGGCAAAGGTCAAAGTTTGCCTTGAGCATTGCCTCAGGGGCTAAAGCCCAGCAAATCGAGGAGCTACAAGCGGCACGGCTAAAGCCGTGCCCTTTCAAGACATTGAGTTTCTGGACAGGTTCTTAGGGGAGAAGTAGTAAAGAGAGGTGCGCATTCCGGGGCCCGAGAACCGGAACCCCGGAAGTACTGTGCGCTTACCCGAGCGTGTTGCTGATGTTGGTGAATACCGAGTTGATCGCGGAGGCGATATGCTTCATGCCGGTGACCGCGGCCAGAGCGACCATGGTGATGAGGAGGGCATATTCCACCAGATCCTGACCCTTTTCGTCGTTCAGCAGGTCACGGACCTTCAGGTGCATAGTGAGAAACAAGTTCTTCAATTGAATTCTCTCCGGTTCCGAGGATTTTATTCTTGCTTGCTACCAACATTTACAAGTATCCGCGGAATCGGCAGCGCCGTACATTACCAGAATGTGTAAGTGCGGAAAAGCGCAGGAGTTATACCGGAGTGACCGCTTTGTTTGGGTCGTATGGCCATCGCCTGGCATCGGGCTGTTTCGCCGTGCGCGGCTCTACAGCCCGCCCTTGCCCAGCAGGATGCCGATGCCGTAAGTCACTGCGCCCTCAAGCGCACCCACCATCGTCATCTCCAGGCCGGACGACCACCACGACCGCACGGTAATCAGGCTCTTGGCGGCGCCCACGGCAAAGTGCGCGGCCAGCGAGATGATGCCGGCGGCGATTACTGCCGGAAGTCCCTGCATAAAGAAGAACGGAATCACGGGAATCACGGCGCCCACGGCCGTGGAAAGCGCGCCGGAGCTGGCCGAGACGAGCGGATTCGAGAGCGCATCCTCTGACGAGCCGAGCCGTTCGCTGGCCAGCGCGCGGAGCAGTTGCTCGGGGTCGCTGGCGATGTGGTTCACCATGTGGATGGCGTCTTCCTCGGGCAGCCCCTTCACCTGATAGTAGAGCGAGAGCAGCTCGCGTGCCTCTGGGCCGTTCAGACGGATGGCCTCGCGCTCGCGTTCGACCTCCGCCACGTAGATTTCGCGCTCGCTTTTGGCCGCCAGATAAGCGCCCGAGCCCATGGAAAGCGCCGACGCAATCATGCCCGACAGGCCCGCCAGCAGCACGTAGTGACTGGTCTGCGCCGGGTTGCCCAGCGTAGCGCCGGAGACGCCGGAGACGATGCCGAAGATGGCCCCCAGCCCGTCGTTCACGCCGTAGATGGCGTCGCCCACCCATGCGCCCGGCTGCTTGCGGCCCTGGCTGCGCTTGGCCAGCAGCTCGTCCAGCACGGCCTTGGGGTCGATTATGTGCGCGCCCGCAGGCGCCGTGTAGTGGCCGCGCAACAGCGACCCGAGCTCGCGATAGTGCTCCTTCTCGTCCTCGATCACATGCTCGAGAATGGCCGCCGAACCCTCGTCGCCGAGCGCCTTCAACTGCTCGCCGTAGTTGGCAATGTGGCGGCTCTCTTCAATCTCCAGCCGCCGCAGCGCCATGCGGATGCCGCCCGCGCGGTTGGCCAGCGAGTCGGCCTCGCCGCCGGGACCGCCCTTGTAAACCGGCTCGGGGCCGCCCAGTTCCTTGATGCGCTCGGCCCACAGCGCGGCGTGCTCCAGCTCGGCCTGCGCCAGGTGGCGCAACACCTGTGCCCGCACCGCATCCGTGTCCCGGTCGGCCAGCCTCTGGTAGGTGTGGTAGCCCTCCATCTCGGCCCGCCAGTTGGCCGCTAACGCGGCAAGAACCTTCTTTGCGCGTGAGGCGCCCAGCATTGCAATCGGCATCTTGGGTTACCTCGCTTTCCCCTGAGCATAGCGGAAGCCGGAGCAAATCCGGTAGAGGGCCCGCGCACTGCTTTCCACTGAAGCGGCTGGACGTATAGTGTTGTGTGCAGCAAAGAGGGGAGTCGCGTGCAATGGCAAGTGAGACCAAACTATCCGGAGCGGCAAAATCCGGGGCGCTTACATCGCCCGGATATGTTGTTCCGTTCATCACCGTTACAGCGCTGTTTTTCGTCTTCGGATTCATTACCAACCTGAACATGGCGCTGGTGCCGCACCTGCGCTCCATCTTCAACCTGCCCTACAAATGGGCCATGCTGGCCGAGTCGGCATTTTTCCTGGCCTACTTTGTCTTCTCCGCGCCCACCTCCAAACTCATCGAATCGATCGGCTACAAGCGCACCATGGTGGTTTCGCTGTTTATCCAGGTGGCGGGCTGCCTGCTGTTTGTTCCCGCAGCCAAAATGGTGAGCTTTCCGCTCTTCCTCACCGCGGTCTTCGTGGTGGGCGCGGGCATCACGGCGCTGCAGACCTCAGCCAACCCTTATGTTGCGATTCTGGGCCCGGAGCAAAGCGCTCCGGTGCGCCTCACGCTGGCCCAGGCGCTCAACTCACTGGGCGGCAGCCTGGCTCCGCTGGTGGCGGGCGCATTCATCCTCGCCGATCCGACCAAGGTGGAAACCCAGGCCGCCATCGCCAATACCGTGCGCGGGCCGTATATCGCCATTGCCGCCGGCCTGCTGATTCTGGGCCTGGCAGTTGCCTTCTCGCACCTGCCGCCAGTCACAGCCACGCAGGAGTTCCGCCCCGGCAAAGGCGACGACCTGCTCATACGCCGCAGCATCTGGAGCTACAGGCACACGGTGCTGGGCGCGGTGGGCATTTTCTTTTATGTCGGCGTCGAAGTCGGCCTCGCTTCCATCGCAGTGAACTACTTCCATCAGCAGGGAATGAGCTCGCTCAAAACGGCATCGTTCCTGGTCTCGCTTTACTGGTTCGGAGCGTTGGTTGGCCGCCTGCTCGGCTCCTGGATTCTCACCAAGGTCCGGTCAGGAAAGCTGCTGGGCGTCTTCGGCTTTGCGGCCACCGCGCTCATCGCCGTATCGATGTTTACCTCAGGCAACGTGGCCATCTGGACGCTGGTGCTGTGCGGCTTCTTCAATTCCATCATGTTCCCCAACATCTTTACGCTGGGCATCGCCGGACTGGGACCCATGACCAGCAAGGGCTCGGGATTGATCATGACTGCAATCGTGGGCGGCGCCATCATTCCCTATCTGCTGGGCGCGCTCGCCGACAAGGCCGGCATCCAGCACGCATTCGTGCTTCCGATGATCTGCTATCTCTACATCGCATGGTATGGGTTGTGGGGATCGAAGCCGGTGCGGACGGTGGAAGCGTAGCAACAGTGGTCAGTGGTCAGTTCTTTGCGTGAATACCCTTCGGCGCATGCCGAAGGGTATTCGTGTTTCTGGCGGTCGCAATCGGGCGTAAGATCGAGTGATCTTTCCGCAAGGAACTGCATGAAGCGTAAGCCCAAGCCACGCAACCAGAATCTGCTTATCGTGATTCTGGCAGCCGTCGCTGTAGCTATCCTGCTGCTGCGGTTGCTGGTCTTTGTGGCCGGGCACCGGGCGCATCGATTTTAAGAATTCGCGAAAGTCGGAACAGGCCTCAGCGCGGCGCAATGTGCAGCGGCCACGCCGGATCTTCCTTCCAGCTCACCACCCGGTCGTTCTGGAAGTACACCTCCGACCCGCCATAACCGAACTTGCTCCCGGAGAAGTAGGTCGGCGTTCCCTCGACCACCAGCACCACGTTCTTTGACGAGCCGACCCCAAAGGAATCGAGGTCCGGATCGACCGGCGCGTTCGGCCACAGCTTGACCCGGATCGACGCTGAAGCCGGGTCGATCTTCCATCCGGAGACCTTGCCATCGGTAAAGTTGAGCTCGGCCCCCTGGTAGACCAGCTTGCCGTCCGCCGCCGCCGCCGGAGCGCCATCGATCGCGATCACCTCATCCCTGGTAAGGCCGACCGTCACGTAGGGCAGCAGCTTGATCGGCGCGGCGTGCGCGGCTCCGAGCTCGCGTTTGTGCGCGCTCTGCGTAATCGCGCCCTGCGCAACGCTCGGCCCAATATTGTCGGGCTGGCTGGCCGGCTGCGCTGCATCTGCGGGCTGCAGGCTCGCCGCTGCAGCGGCAGTGCTCCGCTGCGGCAGAAGGTCGCGCACCTGTTGCCCGGCGCCGCTCCAGATTGTTCCTGCCGCCTGCCGGAAGCTGTTGGCCACACTCGCACGCAGCTCCGAATAAATCCTTCCCGTCACCGGATCGGAGGCCAGCGACGAATCAATCGACTTGAAAGCCAGCGCGGCAATCAGGACTCCACACGCAAGAGCTCCAAAGCCCACCAGCGCAGCCGGGGAAGGCATGAGCCCCCGCCGCCGCGCCACAACCCTCGGCTCGCTCGTGTACGCGCCGGACGCGTCAGCTTTGTACGTATCGGGCTTATACGCATCGGGTTTGGGGGTTTGCGCGGTCCGCTTGCGATGATCCCTCTTGGCGGCCCTGCTGGTCAGAAAGACATAGGCCGAGTTCACCGCCTTCAGCTTGTCTTCCGCCGCCGTCCTCAGCTTCTTATCGCTCTGGAACCGGTCCGGGTGCCACACCTTCACCAGCACGCGATAGGCTTCCTTGATCTCGCTCTCGCTGGCATCGGCCTTCAGCTCCAGCTCATCAAGCGCGGCGCACCGCGCGCAGCGGGTTCCCGCGCCGTCGGCCAAATCTCCGCAAAAGCAATACTGCATAGGGTTCAAAACCTGTGTCGATGCGACTGATTATAGGGCGAAAGCGCCGCTTTGGCCGTGGCGCAAAGGTGTCATGCAGTCCAACTATCCGTAGAATAGAGACTGGATGCCTTTCACCGAACAATACGACGTCGCCGTAGTGGGCGCCGGCCACGCCGGCTGCGAGGCGGCCATGGCCGCGGCCCGCATGGGGCTCAAGACCGCGCTCATCACCATGAACCTCGACTTGATCGCCCAGATGAGCTGCAACCCGGCCATCGGCGGAGTGGCCAAGGGCCACCTGGTGCGCGAAGTGGACGCGCTAGGCGGCATCATGGGCGAGGTGGCGGACGCCGTCGGCATCCAGTTCCGCCTGCTCAACTCCTCGCGCGGCCCGGCCGTCTGGAGCCCGCGCGCGCAGTGCGACAAGCAGCTCTACCGCGTGAAGATGCGCGAAGTCCTCGAGGCCCAGCCCAACCTCCATATTCGCCAGGCCGAGGTCGTCGATCTTGTGATCGACGACAGGGATCAGGGGTCAGGGATCAGGGATCAGGAAACAGGGAACAGGGAACAGGGACTAGGGACTAGGGGATCAGGCACGGAAATGGGTGCCCCAGGTCTGGATTTTCAGACCTGGGAAAGCACAAATGTGGATCAGCCGAGTCTAATCCGACCCCGCCGCCGCGTGCTCGGCCTGAAGCTCCGCGACGGGCGCAACCTCCTCGCCGGAGCCACCATTATCACCACCGGCACATTCCTCAACGGCCTCATCCACTGCGGCGAAGAGCAGTATCCGGCCGGCCGCAGCGGCGAACCGGCCAGCGTTTTGCTCGGCGAGGCGCTTCGGGCATTAGGCCTTCGGACCTGCCGGCTCAAGACCGGAACCCCGCCGCGCCTGGACGGCCGCACCATCCACTGGGAGCGCTTCGAGGAGCAGCCCGGCGACGCCGAACCCACTCCCTTCAGCTTCCGGACCAAGAAAATTGTCCAGCCGCAGGTGAGCTGCCACATCGCCTTCACCACCCCGGAGACGCTGCGGCTGATCCGCGAGAACGTCCATCGCTCGGCCATGTACTCGGGCCGCATCGAGGGCATTGGCCCGCGCTATTGCCCGTCCATCGAAGACAAGATCGTCAAATTCCCTGACAAGACCCAGCACCAGTTCTTTCTGGAGCCGGAGGGGTTGAACACCCATGAGGTCTACGTCAACGGCATGTCCACCTCGCTGCCCATGGAGGTGCAGTGGCAGATCGTCCACTCCATCCCCGGCCTGGAAGACGCCGAGATGCTGCGTCCCGGCTACGCCATCGAGTACGACAGCGTGGACGCCACCGAGCTCGACCGCACCCTGCGCGTCAAGGCCTTCACAGGCCTTTACCTTGCCGGACAAATCAATGGCACATCAGGGTATGAGGAAGCCGCCTGCCAGGGCATCATGGCCGGCATCAACGCCGCGCTCTGGCTCAAGGGCCAGCCGCCCTTCACCATGGACCGCAGCGAGGGCTACACCGGCATCCTCATCGACGATCTCATCTCCAAAGGAATCAACGAGCCCTACCGCATGTTCACCTCGCGCGCCGAGTTCCGCCTGCACCTGCGCATTGACAACGCCGACCGCCGCCTGACGCCGCACGGCCGCCGCCTGGGCCTGATCAGCGACGCAGCCTGGGCCGAGTACGAGCAGAAGCAGGCGCGCATGGCCGCACTGAAGGGCTTGCTGGTCACCGGCAAGGCCGATCCGGAAAGGCTGCGCGCCGCGGGCCTCGAAGACCTGCCGGCAACCGCGGGCCAGACCTGGGCGCAACTGCTCAAGCGGCCTGAAGTCACCATCGAGCCGGTTCTGGCCGCGATCCGCGAAGAGTTGCAAGGCAATCCGCTGCTGGCTGAGTTTGCGCAGCCGGTTCAGGATCGTGCTTTCCCACCCTTGGCGCAAAGACAAGAACGCGCCAAGGATGGGGCACCCTCGGTCCATGGCGAGCCGAGACCGCTCGATGCAGGTCTTTCGACTTCGGCCGCGGCGGCCACCTCGGTTCAGGATGACGGCGGTTTAGTAACGCGTAGCGCTTTTCGCAACGAGGCCCGCGCCGTGGAGACCGAGATCAAGTTTGCCGGCTACCTTGACCAGCAGAAGAAGGCCATCGAAAAGCTCAAAGCCGCTGAAGCTGTCCGGATTCCCGAGTGGATCGAGTACAGCGCCATCAGCGGCCTGTCGCGCGAGATGCGGGAGACGCTGGAGCGCGTACGCCCCATCACCATTGGCCAGGCCAGCCGGATTCCCGGCGTCACCCCCGCCGCGCTGAGCCTGGTGCATGTGTCCATCAAAGTGCAGGGGGCGCGCAAGGCGCAGGACGCAAAGCAGATGGCCGGCTAGGCCCTTTCCAGCTTGGGCAGCAAGCCGGTGAGCAGGCCGATGGCCGGCAGCCACGCGCAAAGCCGATAGACAAATACGATACTGGTGAGGTCGGCGATGTGGCCAAGTACGGCAGCGCCAATGCCGCCCATGCCGAAGGCAAGCCCGAAGAAGATGCCAGAAACCAGGCCGACGCGCCCCGGCATCAGCTCCTGCGCGTAGACCAGGATGGCGGAAAATGCGGATGCGAGCACAAAGCCGATGATGGCCGAGAGGATTCCCGTCCAGAAGAGGCTCGCATAGGGCAGCATCAGCGTGAAGGGCAGGACGCCGAGAATCGATACCCAGATGACGTAGCGCGGGCCGATGCGGTCGCCGATCGGTCCGCCCAGGAAGGTGCCGGCCGCCACCGCGCCCAGAAAGACAAACAGGTGCAGTTGCGAGCTGCGTACGGAAACATGAAACCGGGTGATGAGATAGAACGTGAAATACCCCACCATGCTGGCCAGATAAAAATACTTTGAGAAGACCAGGGCGGCCAGTATCGCAATGGCGCGCGCAACGGAGCGGCGCGGCAGAGCCGGTCCATGATCTGTGTGTGCGTGGCTTCTGGTTGCGCGCGTCAAGTGATGCGAGCGCCAGCGGCCCACTCCGATCAGCACCAGGATGCCGGCCATGGCTGCAATGGAGAACCAGGCCACCCCGCGCTGGCCCAGCGGCAGCACAATCAGCGCGGCCAGCAGTGGACCGATAGCCGAGCCGGTATTGCCGCCCACCTGGAAAAACGATTGGGCGAATCCGTGCTGGCCTCCCGAGGCAAGGCGCGCAATGCGCGAGGACTCCGGATGGAAGATAGCCGAACCGGTGCCCACCACGGCCGCGGCCACCAGCAATAGCTGGAAGGTGGACGCGGTGGCCAGCAGCAGAGTCCCCGCAAGCGTGAAGCACATTCCCACCGCCAGCGCATAGGGCATCGGGCGGCGATCCGTATAGAGCCCGATGAACGGCTGCAGCAGGCTGGCTACGATCTGGTAGACGAGCGTGATCATGCCGATCTGGCTGAAATTCAGATGAAACGAGACTTTCAGAATCGGATAGATGGAGGGCAGCAGCGACTGGATCATGTCGTTCAGCAGATGACACAGGCTGACCGCTGCCAGAACGCTCACCGCTGCCTTGGCCACAACAGGCGCCGGGACAGGAGCCTCGATTACCCTCGGGCTGGGTACAGTTGCGGTGGGCTGGGACATGAATATGCTATCAACTTCTATGATAAACGCAGCCCGACCCGGACACGGGACAGAGGACGCTTCGCAAGTGGGATCCCTCGGCCCCCAAGTCTGCAAGTCAAAACTATTGGTCGTTTCCCTTATCGCCCTTCGAAAAGAACGGAATGTGGAACGGCTCCTCCGCCGTGGACTGCTGCTTCTTCTGTTTGGCGCTCGGGTCGGTGCGCAGCACCGTGCGCTGCGAGTTCACGCACAGCCAGCCGCCGCGCACCCGCTCGAAGACGTGCGTAAACACGCCTTTTTCGTCCACCATTTGCGCGTTCATCTTGTGGTGGAGCGTATACGTGCCGTTGGCCACCGCCACGTCGCCCAGCATGCGCACGGTAACGACCTTCTGCGTCAGGTTGAGCGTCTTGTCTTCGCTGTTGATCGCCTGGGCCACCTGCTGGTTGCGGGTGGTCACGTCGCCGGTGGCCGAAACATCCACGAGGAACGGCGAAAGCACCATCTCGAGCCCGTATTGGTCGTGCCGGTTCACGGCATTCGCCCAGGCATCTTCAATCTTCTGGAACTGGGCGACCGTGGTGGACTGGGTTGAGGTAACGG
>JBAUCP010000374.1:0-2991 GCA_049677625.1 Occallatibacter sp.
CCGGTGTATTTGGTACAAATCGATATAGTCTGTTCCGAGCCGCTTGATACTGGCGTCCAGTTCGTGAAAGATTTCCTTCCGCGAAAGCCCTTTGCCGTTCGGCGTATCGCGCATCGGCGCATAGACCTTGGTCGCGATCACAACATCTTCCCGGTGCGCATAGTCGCGGAGGGCGCGCCCCAGAACCTCCTCGCTGGTTCCCAGGGAATACGAGTTTGCCGTGTCGAAAAAATTGATGCCCAGATCCAGGGCTTTCTTGATGAAGGGACGGCTATCCGGCTCCGTGAGTACCCACTTGTGCCACCCTTTGCCCGGATCTCCATAGCTCATGCAGCCGAGGCAGAGCTGAGAGACCTTCACTCCCGTGTTCCCCAGACGTATATAATTCATCGCGCCGCCTATTTGTTGAAGAAATCTTTTGCAATGCCCTGCACGGATCGGGCTGACCTGTTCCCGCCTACATCAACGGCTGTTTTGACTCGTTATGCGTGCAGCTCCCATTTCAATTACTCATGCTTGATAAGCAGCCCACGCGTACGGGCTTGCTCGAACATCCAGCGGAAGAATATGGCCGCTAAGACAAAATATACAAAATTGAGCAACAGCCCCCATCCGAAGTGCCCCATCGAAACCCCGCCGCCGGCGATCACCTGCCGCATCCCTTCAAACGCATGAGTGGACGGAAGAGCCCAGGCGAACGGCTGCAGATATTTCGGCAGAGAGCTCAAGGGATAAAACACACAGGAAATAGGCATCAGAAAGCCGGTAAAACTCCAGGTTAGCGCCTGAATTCGAGTGGTAAAGCGAAAGATCAATCCAGTGATCGCGAGACCAACCACAAAGCCGAAGACGATCAGATTGAGGAGCGAAGGCATAAGCATGGGAATCATGCGGAAGAAGTTGTAAGAATAAAACGTAAATGCTATCAAACCGGCCGCCGTCATGCCTACGAAAGTCTTGAGAAGATTGGCCAGGATCAGCGCTGTCATATACTCGGAGATTGTCAACGGCGTCGAGAACATGTTTCCCAGGTTCCTCGACCAGAGATCGCCGAGCAGCCCGATTGTCATGTCTCGTTGGAAGGCGCGAAAGACTCCCCAAAGGATCGCCGACCCGAGCAGAAATGTAATCAATCCCGGCTTGAGTTGACTGGCCCGAGCGAGATAAATGGTAAAGAATCCCCACAGAAAGACATCGAGCACCGGCCAATACAACGTGTCCATCAAGCGGTCCGGATTTCGCCTCGCTTCATATGCCTGGCGCAGGATCACTGCATTGATGCGATGAAGCTTCACTCGTAAACTCCGGTGGACAGGCGCAGGTAGACTTCCTGAAGTTCGGGCTTGGTGAGGTCTTTCTTGAGAATCGCGCGGCTTACTTCGATAGGACTGCCCGAGGCGATTAAACGTCCGCGATGAAGAAACACGATCCGGTTGCAGACCTCTTCTACTTCAGCCATGTTGTGAGAAGTATAAAGAACCGTTGTCCCGTGTTCCCTTTGCACTCTCAGGAGAGTCTGCCTGACTTGAAGCGCGGCATAGGGATCGAGATAGGCGGTGGGTTCATCCAGCAGCAAAAGGAGTGGATCGTTAATGAATGCTTTGGCCAGCCCCACGCGTGTGCCTTCGCCTGAAGACAGACGGGCAAACATCTTGTCCTTGATGTACTCGATGTCAAAGAGCCGCAGCACTTCGGCAATCTTCATGGATGGTTTGCGAATGCCGTAGAGAAGCGCATAGATCATCAGGTTTTCAAACACGGTAAGACGTGGAGGAAAAGAAACATAGGGCGAAGCCAAATTCATCTTGAGTAGGGTCTCTTCGCGATTGCGATCAAGCGGCTCTCCGAAGATGCGCACTTGTCCACGGGTCGGCGCCATCAGCCCCATTACCATGTGAGTTGTTGTAGTCTTGCCCGCACCATTCGGCCCCAGCAGGCCAAGGATCTCTCCCCGTTCCATGGAAAACGTAACGCCGTCGACAGCAGTGAAGCTTCCGAAGGACTTTGTCAGATCGTTGACTTCAAGTACCAATCTAGGCACTCCTTCCGAAGCATCAAGCTGACGATTTCGCGGCGACGCATCAAGCCACAAGGCAAAAGGCGGAAGCTCCGATTGATGGCTGTCCCCGTGACAGTTGGCCGCGAAATTTGCTTCCCGCGCTCGACTCGGCCCTCATGCATAGCGGTATCCATTCCGCAGAAAAGCGCACTACGGCGCGGGCCGCAAACGGCTTTGTTTCCTTGTTGCGGAACTTTGTACTCTGCTTTAATATAGCTCATCGGATCTGAGCCACGCGGGTGGAGACTAGCGACTTTGCAGGGCCAATGCGCCTTAGTTTTCCCGCCAAATTTCGACAGCACAGCAAAGAGCTTTCAGGCGCCGGACAAGATCGCCAATCGGCGAGCCGTCATGGATGCGAACGACTGAAACCGGAGGCCCACCCGGCTATGGCAAACGAATCCTCCCAGGAAACAGAAGAGAGCCAAAAGATGTTTCAGCCGAGCGGGAAGTGGAAGATCGTTCTTTGTAACGGGATGATACGCAGCGCTTCCACCTGGTCCTATAACGTTGTATTGAAAATCATGCGCACTGTCGCGGGCGAGAGCGTCTATGGCGACTACAACGAAAACATCGCTCAATTTCTGGAATCCAGTCCACCGACTGCACCCTACCTGGTACTGAAGTGCCACATGCTGGATTCCGTTGGGCGAGGGTTGATCGAGCGCGGCGAAGCCAGGGTGATCTACACCTGCAGAGACCTTGCGGATGCTGCCGTTTCCTTCATGAATATGTTTCAATTCGACTTCGAGCACACACTGTCAGCCCTGGGAGGCGCGCTCGAACTGTATCGACTGCACAGGAACAGCGGTCATGCGCTGATTCTCGGCTATCGGGAGATTACGTCTCAGCCGCTCGAATCCATTGCAAAGATCGCGGAGCATCTTGGCGTCAATGCGCCGATGGGGGTGCTTGAGCGCATCAATGAGGAG
>JBAUCP010000375.1:0-4148 GCA_049677625.1 Occallatibacter sp.
TATTCCCTATTCCCTATTCCCTATTCCCTGATCCCTATTCCCTGATCCCTGAAACCTGATCCCTGAAACCTGACCCCTGATCCCTGACCACTGTACGCTCACTTCCACGCGCTGAGGAGTTGCCGCACCAGGATCAGTTGGCCTACGTGGTAGGCGTTGTGGTCGGCGATGAGCAGGGCCTCGCGCAGAATGGTCTGGCCGTTTCCATGCGGGATCTTTGCGTAGAGGTCGGTCTCAGGGTCGGAGATCAGCGCGCAGAAGGTCTTGAGATCTTTGCGGAAGGCGCGCACGGTCTTGTCCCAGGCTTTTTCGTCGGGCGGTTCGGGATTCGCTGGCCAGTACCCGCTCGGCCAGGGCCGCTCTTTGTACTGAGGATTGCGGGAGAAGTCGAGAATGTCCCACTGCGCGATGCGGAGATGCTCGACCAGCTCCCACGCCGAGTGGTCTGCGCCTTTGGGCCGCTTGCCGCGCAGTTCGACCGGCAGGCCCTTGATGGCGGCTTCGAAATCGGCGTGGGCGTTCGAGCCGGTGAGCAGGTCAAGGAGGTGCTGGCGCAGGGACGAGTCGCGATCAGCTTGTTTGGTTTTCGGCATCTTGAGTTCTCCGCGTGGCTTGCATGAAGTGATTCATGGGAGAAGCGGAAAGATGCGTGAATCTCGAATGGGATGCGCGCAGCCGTTACAACCCAAGCGCGGCTTTCTGCGCGGCGAAGATTTCTTTCAGTCCCGCCTCTGCCAGATCGACGAGCGCATTCAGCTCGGCGCGCGAGTACGATCCCTTCTCCGCCGTCGCCTGGGTCTCGATGAGGCCGCCGTCGGCGGCCATCACGACGTTCATGTCCACCTCGGCCTGCGAGTCTTCTTCGTAGCAGAGATCGAGCAGCGGCGTGCCGCCGACGATGCCGACCGAGACGGCGGCGACCATCTGCTTGAGCGGCGACTGCTTGAGGGTGCCGGCCTTGACCAGCGCGTTGAGGGCGATGGCCAGAGCCACGGCCGCTCCGGTGATGGCCGCGGTGCGCGTGCCGCCGTCGGCCTGGATCACGTCGCAGTCGAGGATGATTGTGCGTTCACCCAATGCATTCATATCCACGATAGAGCGTAAGCTCCGGCCGATGAGCCGCTGGATTTCGTGGGTGCGGCCGCCGATCTTGCCGCGCTCGCTCTCGCGCGGGGTGCGGGTCACCGTGGAGCGAGGCAGCATGGAGTACTCGGCCGTGACCCAGCCGCGGCCGGAGTTGCGCAGCCAGCCCGGTACGCCCGGCTCGATGGTGGCGCAGGTGAGCACGCGGGTGTTGCCAAAGGAGACCAGCACCGAGCCCTCGGCGGTCTGGACGAAGCCGGGCAGGAAAGAGAGCGGTCGAAGCTGGGCTTGCGTTCTGCTGCCGGGACGGAAGAAGGGGGCTGTGGATTGCATAGGGGGATTCTACGGCATGATTGCGGGCGGGGCGGCCGGACCGGGAACGGGAGGGGTGGGGCGGAGTTTGCCAGAATGGGAAAATTGGATAAGGTTTTCCCGAAACAGTAAATTACATGCAAGTGTATGAATTTAATTAATTTACTTTGATTCTTGCGCTCGGCTCGTTCCATTTTGGAACTATTGGGCAGAATTGTGCTCCCGAAAGTGTCTTGAAAAAGAACACTCATCTCTTCCCTTATCAGGAACTTAGAAAACTCATCCTAGTTTGGCACGCGGCGTGTAAATAGTGAGGTCAACAATCGGACACTTTGAACAGAAACGGGAATGATTGAAAATAGCTGCCGAATGGGCTTTGGGGGCCCGTCGGGATCGGCCGGGAACGCCCGAAGTGGGACTTCGAGCGTAACAGCAAGGAAGTGGGAATAGGCGCAGGTTGGCTTTCGCGGCCGCCGCGCCCAGGGGGAAGACCGGAGCGCCGATCGGTTCGTCGATTGGTTAGCTGCTCGGTTAGGGGACGGAAACAACAAATCAGCGTGCTAGCAGCGGCTGCCTTGGCCCCGTCGATGGGTGGCAGACGCAAGGGGGAAAGCTATGCAGCAGATCGAACATGCGGGGGATGCGGGCAACGCGGGGCGCAGGCGCGTGGAAGCCGTGGTGCAGACCCTGGCGGCGCTGGGCTGCCCTGGAGAGAGCCTGGCCGAAGTGGCCCACGACGCCAGGAATATGGTGACGGCGCTGGGGCTCTACTGCGACCTGCTCGAGGAGCCCGGTGTGCTGGCCGTGCCCTTCGCGCACTACGGCAGCGAGCTGCGGCTGGTGGCCGCGGCCAGCCGCCGGCTGGTGGAAAAGCTGGTGGCTCTGGATACCCAGGCCGCCGCCGAGCCGGCCCCGGACTGCCCGGGCGGGATGGGTTTTGAAGCGGCCCCGTCGGACGGCTGGAGCGCGAACGGCCTGCCCGGCCCGGCCCTCAAGCGGGCTCTGAACCGCAGCCTGGACTGGACCGCCCACCGGGACTGCGGCGGGCAGAGTATGGAAAGCAGCCCCGAACCGGGCCCCGGCCGAAGCGCCGAAACGGACCTTGGCCGCAACCGGCGCTGGGAGTCCATCTTCGCCGTGCCCATCCACAATCTGGCTGCGGAGCTCAAGGCCAACCGCAACCTGCTCGCCGCCCTTGCCGGGCCGGGGATCGCGGTCACTGTAGTGGCAGAAGGCGGGGCGCGCCCGGTGCGGCTCACCGCCGAGGACCTGACCCGGCTGCTGGTCAACCTGGTCAAGAACGGGGCGGAGGCCATGCCCTCGGGCGGACGCATCCAGATCAGCCTGTGCGAGCGGCCGCGAGAGAGCGGCGCCGCCGGGTCGCTGGGCGAGTGGCTGGAGCTGACCATCGAGGACAACGGGCCGGGGATTGCCCCGGAGGCGATCGAAAAGATATTCGAGTCCGGCTTTACCACCCACTCCCGGAACGCGTCAACAGGTGGCGGCTCAGCGGCGAACGGCGGCTGGCCGGGTGCGCACCGCGGGCTGGGCCTGGCCATCACGCGCTCCCTTGTGGAGGCCTCCGGCGGCCGCATCTCGGCCTCCAACCGGACCGGCGCCAACACGACCGGCGCGCGCTTTCAGATCCAACTGCCGGTGTCGAACTCGTGAGGCCCGGCCCGAAGAATTGCGCGGAGAGGAGATATGAGAAACCATCTGACCATAGCGTCCCAAGCGGAAGTTAACTCAACCAGGCGCGAGGCGAATACAATGCTGGATACAGTCTTCAACTCACGCGTGATGGAATTCCTGCCCCAACTCGCTGCGCCCGCGGTGCATCTGCATCTGCTGGTGGTGGACATCGACCCGGCGATGCGCTCGGCCTGCGCGGAGATCGCGGCCAGTCTGGGCTACGCGGTGGAAAGCACCGGCGACCTGAACCACGCGCGGACCCTGCTGCGCGGCCGCGCGGTCGATATTCTGCTGGTGAACCTGCCAGCCGGGTCGGCGCAGGGACTGGAGCTGGTCTCCGAGGTCAAGCTGCTCTACCCGGACACGTCGGTGATCGTCATGACCGCCTCGGGCTCGGTGAACGCGGCCGTGGAGGCGATGCGCTGCGGAGCCTCGGACTACCTGACCAAGCCGTTTGCGGTCGACGAGCTCTCGACGGTGCTGGACCGCGCCGCGCAGAGCCACCTGACCGATACGGCCACCCGGCAGTTGCGCGAGCGGTTCCGGCTCTCCCAGGGCCTGGGCGCCATGATCGGCCGCTCGGCGGAGATGGAGAAGCTCTACCGCATTCTTTCCAAAGTCGCCCAGAGCTCGCACCCGGTCCTGGTGCTGGGCGAGAGCGGAACCGGCAAGGAGCTGGTGGCCCGGACCATCCACGCCTACGGTCCCAACGCATCGAAGCCCTTTCTGCCCGTCGACTGCGGCTCGCTGGTGCCCACGCTCATTGAGAGCGAGCTGTTCGGCTACGTGAAAGGCGCCTTCACCGGCGCCAACCGCTCCAAGGACGGCTTGCTGGTCTCGGCCGAGGGCGGAACGGTGTTTCTGGACGAGATCGGCGAGCTTTCGCTCGATCTGCAGGCCAAGATGCTGCGCGCGCTGCAGGAAAAAGAGGTGCGGCCGCTGGGAGGCAGCCACGCAGTCCCGATGAAAGCGCGGATTCTGGCAGCAACGCATCAGGATCTGCCGGGCATGGTGGAGCAGGGGAAGTTTCGGCGCGATCTGTATTACCGGCTGAACGTGGT
>JBAUCP010000376.1:0-6993 GCA_049677625.1 Occallatibacter sp.
CCGCTGCGCGTGTCCAGCACGCTCAGCGACTGCTCATAGCGCGACTCCCAGGTTCCGTAGCCCGCGTTCACCGTCACCACGTAGCGGCCATCGGGCGAGATGGCCATGGACATGGGCAGCCCGTTGATGCGCTGCGGATTGCCCGGAGTCTCGCCGATCAACTGCTTGCTGGTGGGCAGATTCACAAGCTGGGCGAAGAGGGGCGCAGGCCACGCCGTAGCGGCCGCGCAGAAGACTGCCAGAACCTTTGTACGCATCAGGACCTCAGAGCCGTTGGATGCCGTGTGAGGATGCGGTGAACGCAAGCCGCGGCAACAACAGTACGCGTTCAAGAGGGATTGTACACGCGTGCATTTAAAACCAAGCCCTGTGCGAAGCCCCGTGCCCCATCCCTTCGCCGCTGGGCTGGGCGGCCCAGGTCTCGTCCGCCGCGGCGGAAGACCTGGGAGACCACAGATCTACGCGGTCGTTGTACTAATCGCTCTTGCCGTACCCGTCAAATCCCGTGGGCAGATCGAGCGCAACCAGCTCAAACCGGGTCTGTCCGTCCTTTGCATCGTCAAAGCCCACAATGTGCTGGTGGCGCGCAGACCCCGCCTTCAGCTCGAAGTCGCCCGCTCCGGTATGGAAATCCCCGGCATCCACCTTCACGTTGCCGTGCTTATCTTCGTCGCAGGTCAGCCCTTCGGAGGTCACCGTGGGCGTGCCCACCGGCGCTTTGCCCTGGCAGGTAATCACGTCCCCGTAGCGGCCCAGCGCCTTCTTGTAAAAGGCCGTCACCTGGTCGCGCTTGTCCGGCGTGCCATAAGAGACGGCGCGCACGCGCAGCTCCCACTCGCCAAAGCCCATGTGCACATCGGCTGACTTGTGCTGGTCGTCGCCCTTGATCACTTCGGCTCCCGGATACACCGGCAGCCCCAGGTCGGCGGCCGTCGTCTGATCGGTATTCACGTGCACGCCGCCGAAGGGCGTCTCCACCTGCACGGTCTTGTCTTCGCCGTTCGCGCCCTTGTCCACGTGCACCCTGCAGCCGGCCATGCCGGCCGCCAGCACCAGCGCGGCCAGCCCGGCTGCCGCGGCGCGCACATTGTTCGCAATCGAAAACTGCATCATGCCCATCACCCTCTCGTTATCTGATACGCCGGCCGCCGGCCCATGGTTCCCGCATCCTTGCAACTCCCAGGATTAGAATTTTCTTGCCACTTTCCCCTCAGAATCGGGTTACCATCCAGTGTGCGTCGCCCGCAGGAAGAGGTTTTATCTCGGCTCCGGCACCCAGCCGGCCGTAATCCCCCAAAACAGCCAGGGCGATTGGCAAATGGGCTTCTTCGGACGGGCCCTCCGCTCGGCCAGCCCATTTCCGTTCGCCGCACGAAAGGAATCCAAGTCATGCAAGCTGAAGTTAGCTCCCCCTTACGAAAATTGCTGCTTACCGCTGCCCTCACAGTACTGCTCTCGCTCGTCTCCGTTCAAAGCCGCGCACAGGACGACCCGCCCATGCAGCCGGGCCGCATCTCCTATGTCTCCGGTAACGTCTCCATTCAGCCTGCCGGGCTGGACGACTGGGGCCAGGCTCAGGCCAACCTCTCGTTCGGTCCCGGCGACCGCATCTTTACCGACTCCGACGGCCGCGCCGAAATCCAGATCGGCGAGTCCTACATCCGCATCGGACCCAACAGCGACGTGAGCATGGTGGAAGACACCCCCACCGGCATCTCGATCGGCGTGGCGCAGGGATCGGTCCACATTCACACCCATGGCCTGTGGATGGGCCAGCGGCTGTACGTGAATACGCCCAGCGGCTCCGCTGCGCTCGAAATGCCCGCCGAACTGCGCGTGGACGTGCTGCCTGACCAGGGCGCCGCTGTCTTCACCGGCCTGGGCGCCTACGCGCTGATCACCGGCGCGGGTGGCTTCTCGCAGGGCATCGCACAGGGGCAATCGCTGGAGCTGGCCGGTTCCAACCCCGTTGTGCCGCAGTATCTTGAGCCTGGCGCACCTGACCCTCTCGACATCTGGAGCCAGCAGCGCGATCAGCAGATCTTCGCGGCCGCATCGTGGCGCTACATCAGTCCGGAAATCCCCGGAGGCGAGGAGCTGGATGCCAACGGAAGCTGGATGCCCGGCACTCCCTATGGCGCAGTCTGGTTCCCCAACGTGGCTCCCGGCTGGGCGCCCTACCACTACGGCCGCTGGGTCAATCACGCACCCTGGGGCCCGGTTTGGGTAGAAGATGAGTCGTGGGGCTACGCGCCCTTCCACTACGGCCGGTGGGTCTCGTTCCAGGGCCGCTGGGGATGGGTGCCCGGACCGCGCGAGGGGCATCCGGTCTGGTCGCCGGCGCTGGTGGTCTTTGCCGGCGGCATCCAGGTGGGCGGCGTGGCGGTTTCGGCCTGGTTTCCGCTGGGCCCAGGCGAGCCCTACCGTCCCTGGTATCCGTGCAGCCCGCGCTATGTTGACCAGGTCAATATCACCAACATGGCCGAGGGGCCGCGCGTGCACGTGCTTACCACCTACGCCGGCTTCAACTTTGGCGGCGTGGGATTCGCCTACCGCACCACCGGCATCACCGCCATCCGCCAGGATGACTTTGCCGCCGGCCGGCCCGTCCGCCAGGCGAACGTGGTGGTCAACGTAAACATAATTCAGCACGTCACCATCATCGAGCGCCCCGTGGTCCAGGTGAATGAGCGCGTGATCGTTGAGCGCGCGCCCTCACGCCCGGTTCCGGTGGCAGCGGCGCGGCCCACGCTCATCAATGAAAAAGGCATGGTGGTCTCCGCGCGGCCCGGCTTCCGGCCGGTTGCCGCTCCGGTACGGCCGGCTCCGCTGGTCCACGTGCTGCCTGGCCGCCAGGTGGTCGCTCCGCCGCCGAACAGCGGACAGCCGGGCAGAGGCCAGTTCAATGGCGGCCAGCCCGGCAACAACCGCCCTGGCTACCAGCCCGGCGCCAACAATGCGCATCCGGAACAGCCTGTCACCCAGCAGCCTCCTGTGCAGCAACCGCAGCCAGATATCCCGACAGGCCAACGGATGCATAAACCCGCGGCGCAGCCCGAGGAACAACCGCAGCAGCAACCGCAGCCGGATATCCCGACAGGCCAGCGGATGCATAAACCCGCGGCGCAGCCCGAGGAGCAGCCCACAAACAATCCGCCCGCGCGCAACAACAACGCCGCACCCGGAAACGGCTCCTCGCCGCAGCCCGGAGCGAAACAGGGCGAAAAACCAGGCAACGAGCACGGCGGGAAACCCGAAGACAAGGATAAGAAGGACAACAAGAAAGACGACAAGCCTCAGAACAAATAGCTGCAGACGCAAAAATGCCGCTGCGTTTACGCGCAGCGGCATTTTTTTTCGATCCACAGGGTCACCGGCCGGCAGCAGGAATGCCGGCGCATCACGAAGTCAGATCAATGCGACGAATCGCCGTCTTCCTTGCTGCTGGTGGCAAACAGAATCGACGCGACGAATACGGCGATGATGACGGGAACCACAAAGAACGGCGAAGTAATGTTCATCGGGCAATCTCCTTGACCTCTACAGATTAGCAAATCAGTGGACAGTGGACAGTGGTCAGGTTTCAGGGGTCAGCGATGGCCGCGCGAGGTTGATCTCACGCAACTGACAACTGACCACTGACCACTGATCACTGATCACTGATCACTGACCCCTGTTCCCTACTTCCCTTCGGCGGGATAATCCACCCGGATGGTCAGAATCTCGAAGGGGTGAATCGGCACCCGCACCACATCGCCGGCAATCTGCAACGGACTTCCTTCCGGCGTTTCCATCAAATTGGTGACCGTTGCTCCGGTCGCGCCCGGCGGCACGTGGAACTCCGCCGTCGCATCCTTCCCTGCCCACTCATAGGCGCGGAAAATGAGGCCATTCGCGTCCTCGGCCTTTTTCACTGCCGTGAGCACCACATTGTCCGGCCCGACTGAAGCGAACGAGTGCTGCGCCGGCAGCGCTCCGCCGTGATTGGTTGTAGCAACCGATTTGAGCGTGTAATCGTACTCCCATCCGTGCCGCACGGTGAGCGCATCCTTCCACGTGCCGGCATGCGGATAAAGCGCATAGTGGAAGTGATGCGGTCCCTGGTCGGCCTCGGGATCGGGCCATGTGGGCGCGCGCAGCAGCGAGAGGCGCAGCATGTTGCCCACGGCGTCGTAGCCGTATTTGTCCTTGTTCAGCAGGCTGAAGCCGTGTTTGCCGTCGCCCAGGTCACCCCAGCGCTCGGCCTCCACTTCAAACTGCGCCTTCTCCCAACTGTTGTTGCGCGTGGTGGGCCGCTCGATCTCCGCGTAGGGAACTTCGTAGGTGGCGAAATCGCTGGTCGCCGCCAGCGGGAAGGCCGCCTTGAGCAGCACGTGGCGCTCGTGCCAGTCGAACTGGTTGTCCACATCCACCTCGCCCGAGTCCGGCGGAATGGTGATCGTCTGCACGAACTTCGAGCTCTGCCAGGTGCGCGTGACGCGAATCGCCGGATTGGCGGACTTAGCCCCCACCAGCTCAACCGAATCCGCCGCATCGATCAGCGTGGGCGTCTCGTCCAGTGTGCCGGGATCGATATTCCACGCGTCGTAGTCCTTGGGCGTGTCCTTGAAGGCCTGCAGCTCATTGCCGCACGCGCCCTTGGCCAGCGATTCGTAGCCGGCCAGGTTGATGCTGGTGATGCATCCGGTCTTCTTGTCCACCGTCACGTGCAGATTGCCATCGCTCAACTGCAGCGTGCCGCCCTGGTCGCTGCCCGCGGCTGCGTTCACTGAAGAGGCGCCATGCCTGCTCGAGACCACGCGCACCACCTTGTAGCCCAGCGCAGGGACATTGGCAACATGGAAGGTCAGCTCAGCCACGCCCGTCTTCGGATCGATGGATGCGGTCTCCGGCTCCTCACCCTCCTTGCTCACAGAGGGATCGACCACGGCAACCGAACCGCCCGGCTCCGGCAACTGCACCTCGACGCTCACATCGCCCGAGCGGTCCCAGCCCAGCGGGTTGTAGACCAGCACCGGAGTGCCTTCGCCGTTGGTGTTCACGCGCTCCGCAATGGTCTTGAGCGCATCGGCGCTGATCTCGTTGGTCGACCAGCGCACCACGTCGTAGTCCTTTTGCGCGTCTTTGTAGATGATGCCGATGCCCGAGCCCGCGGCCAGGTCGTGGAACTGGTTGAAGAGCACCTTCTTCCAGTCTTCGGTGATCTCCGTGCCGGGGTAGCTGCGGCCGTCAAGCCATGCGAGCGACGACCACTTCTCTGCGTTCAGCACTTCTTCTTCCGCGGTGCGCATGTTGTGCTTGTGGTTGGCCTGGGTGGTGTAAACGCCGCGGTGATACTCGAAGTAAAGCTCGGAGTCCCAGGTCGGAATCGAGACTTTGCCGTCGACTGCCGGCGGAGCCTTGTATCCCTTGGCGATCGTCTGGTAATTCCACGTCGGGCTGTCCGGCGCAACCTGCGTCTCGACCGCCGAGAAGTAAGTCTGCGCGGTACCGAACTCGTACTTCGGCGTCACGTGGCCGGAGCCTACGTGATGAAAGCCCTCGTCCAGAATGGCGCGCGTGGGCCCGCCGCCGTGGTCGCCGATGCCGTAGAGGTCCATCATGTCGAGCATTCCCGGCGAGTGATCGCGGGCAATGCTCAGGTCTTCAGAGAGCCGCACCGGATTCAACGTGGTGTTCACGTAGTCGTGCGGGAAATACGCCAGCACCTTCGATCCATCCGGCGACTCCCACCAGAACAGCTTGAAGGGAAGCTGATTCGTGTCGTTCCACGCCATCTTCTGGGTCACGAAGTAGTCCACGCCGCTCTTCTTGTAGATCTGCGGCAACTGCCACGTGTAGCCGAAGGAGTCGGGATTCCAGCCCACGCGCACGTCCACGCCGTAGGCCTGCTTGTACCACCGCTTGCCCACCAGAAGCTGGCGCACGAGCGACTCGCCATCCGGCATATTCAGGTCGGGCTCGACCCACATGCCGCCCACAATCTCCCAGCGGCCCTCCTGGATGCGCTGCTTGATCTCCGCATTCATGTCGGGATACTTTTGCGCCAACCACTCGTTGTAAGCCGCGGCCGACTGCGTGTAGGTGTACTGCGGATACTCGTACATCAACTGCAACGCGGTGCCGAAGGTGCGCTTGACCACATCGACCGTCTCGGTCCACGGCCACAGCCACGCGGCATCGATGTGCGCATTACCGGTCAGATGGAACGTCGCCTGCGACTCCAGCGGCTTGAGCACCTGCAGTTGCGCCTCGGCCGCAATCAGGCTCGCGTCAAACCTGTTCTGATCGTGCGCATCGAGCGCGCCGAGATCGACGGCGTGAATCGCGCTCTCGAGCGCCGACTCTTTGCTCGCGTCGCCGGGCGCAAGCGACGGCACCAGGATCGCGGCTGAAAGCAGCTCTTCGCGCAGGTCTTCGGGATCGGGCCGGTTCTCGGTAAAATCGACCTTCATCGTCGCGCCGCGAAAGGTCTTCACGTCTACCGTGTGCAAGAGCTTCACGGCCACCGTCACCTTGTCGCCGGGCTTGGCGTTGTCAAACAGCACAATGGGCTCCAGATCGTCGCCCATGGCCACGCGCCGCCCGTTGAAGTAGAGAATCTGCGGCATGGGGCCGTTGGCGGACGCGTGAAACTGGAACCAGATGCGCGAGCCGGTCAGGTCGTAGCCGTTCAGCGTGTCCGGGACCATGTAGGTCTGCCGAAACCAGGCCGCGTCATTGGGAGCTTTTGCGCCCACTTCGATCGGCTGCCAGGTGCTTTCGTCCAGGTCCACGTCTTCGCCGTGCGCCAGGTCTCCACCGTGCATCTTCCAGGCGCCGTCGGGCAGTTCACGCAGGCTGCCCAGCCGGTCGACGACGGCCTGCGAATCGGGCGGCAGCAGCGCGGTAGCTTTGTCAAACTCGCTGCCGCGCTGCGCAAATGCGGCAGAGGCAAGAAACAGAGCCGCAACCGGCAAAAAGAGCCGGACAAAGTTGCGGCAGGACGCTTTC
>JBAUCP010000377.1:0-1540 GCA_049677625.1 Occallatibacter sp.
CATGAGTGCGGGCTTCAGCCCTTGAGCGACGTTTTTTTTCGTGGCTCACAATCACGCTTTTTTGCGCAGCCCGTGAAATCCCGAACCGGATTTGGACTGGCGATTCCCGTGCGCAAACATTTCTGAAACCGAATCCCCGGCCAGGCTGTGCGACAATCCAGATCAGGCCGGCTTGCCTATGAGACTTCGTTATCTCGCCTTCTTTGCACTTGTAGCCGCAGCCTCCCTCTCTCTTCACGCATCGCAGCAAGCGGCGCCGCAGACAGCACCCGTTCCAGGCCCTCCGCCGCTGGTGCTGACCGGCGGAACAGTCGTCGACCTGACCAACTGGGGCGACTCCGCGCACGACATCGCGAACGCCATCGTCATCATCCGCGAAGGCCGCATTACCGATGTGGGCACGCCCAGCGAGCTGGCCATTCCCAAGGGCGCGCGGGTCATCGACTGCACCGGAAAGTTCATCATCCCCGGCCTGGTCGACGGCTTTGCCGGCATGAACTCGCAGGCTGAGGCCAACGCCAATCTCTACATGGGCGTGACCACCGTGGTGGCCCGCGCTGACGAGCAGCGCGGCTTCATCGACTTTGGCGCCAGCCCCAGCCCGCACATCTACGCCATTGACTCCGTGGGCGTGACCGACAACTGGAGCCTGCTGGCGCACCAGCCCGACTGGACCGCGAAGCTGCGCGAGGGCCCGCACCCCATGGAGCTCGCGCCCGACGACACGGCGCGGCAAATTGCCGACACGGCGCACCTGGGCACGCGCGTCCTGCTGCTGGGCCCCGAGGTGACCGCGGCCAATGCGCAGTGGATCATTGCCCGCGCCCACGACCTGCACCTGGCCGCCTACGGCGAGTTCGTCTCCACGCCCTATCGCGTGGGGGTTGAGGCCGGCGTGGACGTGCTGCTGCACATGGACCGCTATGATCTGGGCGTGATTCCAGACGAGCTGCAGAGCCCGCTCGTCGAAGACCCCGACGGCCCCTCGGCCATGACCGCATACGACTACTCCGAACGCATTCCGCCCACTGATCTGCATCTGCGCAACTACGCGGGTTTTCTGGCCGCGCACCACGCCGCGCTCATGCCCGCGTTCAGTCTCTATTACGTGGAGCTGCCCGATCATCGCAATCTGTGGAAAGAGCCGGCCGCCGCGCTGCTCAACCCCAGCCGCATGTTTCACCCCACCGACCCCGCCACCGGCGAGATGCTCTACCCGCTCCCCTACTGGTCGCGCCACCTGCCCGGCGCCGGGCAGCGATGGATGGAAGCCGATGCGCAAAAAAAAGCTGACCAGACAGCCATGCGTCTGTGGCGCATTAACCAGACGATCTTTTCCGCATTCCCTCACTACCTCGCCGCCTCAGGCTCTGACGCGCTGGGCACCATGCCCGGCATCTCGCTGCACACCGAGCTGGAGCTGCTGGTGCGGCTGGGGCTCTCGGCGCGCGAGGCTCTGGCCGCGGCCACCAGCAACTACGCCGTGCAACTGGGTTGGAACGAGCTGGGCCAGATCGCTCCCGGCCGCCGTGCAGACATC
>JBAUCP010000378.1:0-3656 GCA_049677625.1 Occallatibacter sp.
TTTCGGGCACTCCATTTATGCGATGAACTCTTGGGACACCACACCAGCCCCAGTTTAAGCCAGCAGCACTTCCACGCCGTTCGCGCGCAGCAGGTCTACGTACTCGGGCGCCAGGCGGCTATCGGAGACCACAACCTGCGCGGCGCTGAGCGGGGCCACGGGAATCACGCCGCCGCGGCCAAACTTGGTGTGGTCGGCCACGATGATGACCTTTCCGGCTACGGCCAGCATCTTCCGCTCCGAGCCCACGACGAGCGTGTTGTTGTTGCTGAAGCCGGCCGCGGTGATGCTGCCGATGCCCATGATCAGCACGTCTGCCCGAATGGCGCCAAGCATCTGCTCGCAGAAGGGCCCGAGCATCACGCGCAGCCGCGGATCGAAGTAACCGCCGGTGAGCGTGAGTTCGATGTGTCGCAGCGTCTCCAGGCTTTCTGCGATCGGCAGCGAGTTGGTGACGATGTGCAAGGACTTCGAAGACAGCTCGCGGGCCACGGCAGCCACCGTTGAGCCGCCATCCAGGATCACCGTCTGGCCGTCTTCCACCAGGCTGGCGGTGAGCCGCGCAATGCGCGTCTTCTCATCGCTCAGGCGCACACTCTCGACAGCGTAGTCAAAGGCGCGGCCCGGCAGCGGCTGCGCGGAGACCGCGCCGCCATAGACGCGCTTCAGTGCTCTCTCCTGCTCCAGGATATCGAGGTCGCGGCGCACGCTCGACTCCGACGCGTCCAGCTCGCGGCAGAGCGTTTCGAGATCGAGGAAGTCCCGCGACTCGAGCATGTGGCGGATTTTCAGTTGCCGTTCAGCCGCTTTCATCCTGACTCGCTTACTTTTTGGCTCGCTTACTTTTTGCCTGTCGCCTCTAAAACCGCTGCCGTCACTGACTTCACCAGCTTGTCGAACTGCGCATCGGTAAGCTCCACCGCGCGCGGAATTGCCGGGTGCGCGGTCTCCGCTAACGCATCGCCGGTGCAGTCGCACTCCTGGTTCCCTCTGGTCTCCAGCCGGTGATCGGGAATGCTGTAGCGCCTGCGGATGTCCATCAGCCCGACCTCCTGCCGGGGCGTAAAGTAGTGCATCGGGCCGCCAAGCTGCGCGGCAATCAACAGCGTCCAGCAGTAGGTCTCGAGCACCTCGGCGTACCACTCCGCGTGGGTCACCGTATCGGCCCAGCACACCACGCCGTGATTCGCCAGCAGCGCCGTATTGTGCTTCTTCGCGTAAGGAGCCACGGTCTTGGCAAACGCCGCAGTCCCCGGAGTTTCATACGGCAGCACAGGCACCTTGCCCACAAAGACTTCAAATTCAGGAATGGTGAGGTACTCGGGCGCACGGTGAACAATCGCGTGGGCAGTTGCGTGGGGCGGGTGGCAATGCACCGCGGCCCTCACCTCCGGCGCAGCCTTGTAGATTTCTAGATGCAGGAAGATCTCGCTGGTGCGTTTCTGCACCCCGGCAATCTGGTTGCCGTCCAGGTCCACCATGCACAGATCGTCGGGCGTAATGTCGTATTTGCTGATCAGGGTCGGCGTGCAGATCACCTCGTTCGGCCCGATGCGATAGGAGATATTTCCGCCGTTGCCGTCCACATACTGGCGCAGCCACAGCTTGCGGCCCACCTCGCAAATCTCTTTCCTGATGGCTTCGGCTTCCGGGGTGGAAAAGAGCTTTGGATTGGAGAGCGCGCGCTTCGGAGCGGCCTTCCGTGCCGGCCTCGCGGCCTGTTTCTGCTTCGTCGCGTCGCTTTTCTTGCCTTTGACCTTCACTTCCGCTCCTCAATGATCGCTGCGGTTTTGGATTGCTGCAGTTTGGCGCCGCAGTTTGAATGAAATTAGTAAAATGTTGACGGATATTGATTGACTCTGAATGATAGAATACGTTGTTGACCGGAATCAATCAAGTTTCCTAATAAAGCCCCGGGAGAGAAAATCACAGATGATGCGCGTGTATTGCAGGCTCTCATTTTCTCTGGCTTTTGTTTGCGCTTCGAACTACTTGCCCGCGCAGACCCCATGGGTCCACGAAGGCCACGGCGGCAAGCTGACCTACGCAACCACGGCCAAGGGCGACCGGATTGCCGATTTCTCCTCTGCCGGCTACGAGGGCGGCGGCGTGGCGCTGCCGCAGGTGGCGGCAAAGCGCACTGTCGCGCCTTCAGGAGCCGACGACACTGCGGCAATCCAGAAGGCCATCGACGAGGTCTCGGCGCTGCCCCTGGTGAACGGCTTTCGCGGCGCGGTCGAGCTGGCGCCGGGTACATTCCACTGCGCACAGACCCTCTCGATTACCGCTTCCGGCGTAGTTCTGCGCGGGGCCGGAGACGAAGAACACGGGAGCACAATCCAGATGACTGGCGCGCCCCATCTCTCGCTGCGCATCGCCGGCCGGCTCGAACAGAAGGATCTCGGCGTGGAGACAACCATCGCCGACGCGTATGTACCCTCGGGCGCCTCGGCATTTCATGTGGCCGACGCCGCCAATCTGCATCCGGGCGACACGCTGCTGATCGCCAAGCCGGTAACGCCGGCGTGGATTCACTTCATGGGCATGGACGACATGCGCCGCAACGGCAAGCCCGAGCACTGGGTCACTGCAAGCCGGCTTGAGGTCCGGCGGCGCATCGCAGCAGTCTCAGGCAATACCGTCACGCTCGCGGTGCCGCTGATGGACTCCTACGACGCGCAGTTCTTCGCTGGCGGCCATGCTACGGTCACCAAAATCGAGGTGAGCGGGCAAGTGACCCAGGTAGGCGTGGAAGGCCTGCGCATCGTCGCGCCCAGGCAAAGCATTGCGCTGGGTCAGGCGGAGTTCAGCGGCATGGCCATTCAGGATGCGGCCGATAGCTGGGTGCGCTCGGTCGCCTTCGAGGAGACGACCAACGGCGTGCGCATCAACTCGGGCAGCGAGCGGATCACGTTTTTGCAGTGCGACATCGAGCAGCATGTGCCGGTAACCAGCGCGGCCAAGCCCGCCGACTTTGCCTGCAACGGCTCGCAGATCCTTTTCGACCGCTGCACCGGCAGCGGCGACAACACGTTTTATATCGTCACGCAGGACCGCCAGCAGGGGCCGGTCGTCGCGCTCAACTGCCGCTTCCTCGGCAACGGCCACATCGAGCCCCACCAGCGCTGGTCGACGGGCCTCCTGATCGACAACTGCGAGGTGCCCGGCGGCGGCATCGACATGATGAACCGCGGCGAGATGGGCTCAGGCCATGGATGGGCGATTGGCTGGTCGGTAGTGTGGAACTCGACCGCGCTGTCCTTTGCCATGAACACGCCTCCGGGCTCGATGACCTGGTCGATCGGGAACAGAGGCGAGCAGTCCGATCCGCCATTTCCGCTCTTCGATGGAGGCCCGCCGCGCGCCGCGCTCACGCTGGCGACCATCGAGTCGGCGGGAAAGCCGGTGAAGCCGCAGAGCCTGTATCTGGCGCAGCTTAGGGAGCGGCTTGGAGAGCAAGCCGTGAAAGATATCGGGTACTAACGGAGAGAGCAGCGAATTTGTAGCATTGCGTTTGTCATCCTGAGCGAGCACAGCGAGTCGAAGGACCTGCATTTCTTTCGGCGTAAAGGACGCGCCGGACTGCGCTCAGCGACTGTCTGTTTTGTCAAGGGCAGTGGCGCGAAGGGTCATGGAAAAGGCGGAAAACGGTGAAG
>JBAUCP010000379.1:0-9575 GCA_049677625.1 Occallatibacter sp.
GCTCCAGCCCACCGTTCCCCGCCGCCAAAATACGTAATTGCATGCAAACGCGTTCAATCACAGCCTGCCAATCACCAAAATTTGACTGCCGAAACAGGCGCATGGTCGGATACCAGGGACTTTCTTCTCCGCGCTCGAACCAACGCCAGTCAGGTGCGCTGGAAAGCAACAGCCAGGTGGGCGCAGCCAAAGCTCCGGCCAAATGCGCTACAGATGTATCCACGGTAATGATCAGGTCCAGGTGAGCGATCTGCGCCGCCGTATCGGCCATGTCGCGGGTAACGGCGCCAAGGTCCGTAATCGCTGCTCTCGTCTGCGCCAGGCGCGCGGCAGCCGTGCCCATTTGCAGAGAAAAGAATCGCGCACCTGCGACATCGAAGATCGGCTCGAAAAGCTCGAATGGAATCGAGCGGAAACTGTTCCTGGCGTGGTCGGGGCTTCCGCTCCACACAATGCCTACACGCAACCCTTCACTCGGCCAGGGGAGCGCGCCTGCAGACTCCATGGCTTCACCAGGAACTGAGAGATACGGGACCTGTGCCGGAATGCTCTGCCGATCCATACCGAAAGCCAGCGGCAGGCTCATGAACGGACAATGAAAGTCGAAGCGCGGCAAAGGCTTTCCGGTATCTACCAGCTCGGCAATGTCTGAAAATTGCGCGGCAATCCGCCGCAAACGCGGCGGTAGCTCAAGCACAACCACTCCGCCTGCTGCCCTGACTAAAGGAACAAAACGCAGGAACTGAATTGTGTCGCCCAGTCCTTGTTCATGATGGAGCAGGATGCGCGCTCCTTCGAGCGGCTCTCCTCGCCATTGAGGTTGAAAAAATCTGCGCGGCGCATTCTCGCACAACGTGCGCACCTCATAGTTCTGCAAGCCAGACGCAAAGTTCTCCTGGAGCAACTGGACCATAGCCAGGTTTAAGCGGGCTGCTGCATTCTCCGGGTTGAGAGCCAGCGCCTTTTCAAAACTGGTGACAGCCTCTTCGAGCCGGCCTTGAAGCTCGTAAGCAGCGCCCAGACTAACAAGTGCCTCCACGTAGTCCGGTTTGAGCGCCAATGCCTGTTCCTGATGAGCGGCGGCATCACCCGGCAGACCCTGCGCATAGCGGACCTCTCCCAGATTGTGATGCCCTTCTGCCGACCGCTCATCGAGAGCAAGAACACGCTCGAAACAATCAACAGCCTCATCCAGCTTGTTCTGGGACTTCAAAACCAGTCCCAGGTTGTTCCAGGCCTCTAAATAGTCGGCTTTCAGAGTCACCGCCCGTCTGAACGACTCCGAAGCTTCATTCGGTTTTCCCAAATCCCTGAGGGCATTCCCCCGGTTGTAACAAACCTCTGCGTAATTCGGCTGAAGAACCAGTGCCCGGCCGTAGCTGTCGACTGCTTCGCTGAGTTTGCCCTGCATCTGCAAGACGAGGCCGAGGTTGAAATGGTACCCAGCCTGCTTTCCATCGATTGCAATTGCCCGGCCGATCATCTTCGCCGCGCTCTCATAGCGTCCTAGCTGATACTCGACGATTCCGAGTAAATGCAACGTCTCCGCATGGCGAACGTCAATCGCCAGGATTTGCAGGTAGATCCGCTTCGCTTCATCCAAGTGTCCGGCTCGATGCGCCCGCAGAGCGTTTGCCATCAAGCTCGAAACAGAGGAATGCATCGATACCATAAATCTCACCTAATCCACTCTCAACCCTGCACAAACCCCGGGGCGCCCCTCACGGCGATCCTGTTCTTGCTGCTAGTGTCCCGTTCCCAAAGTTCGCCTCATAAATACTCTGTCATCCTGAGCGAAGTTTGGCGCGTTTTCTGCGCCAAACGGAGTCGAAAGCCTGCCCTGAGCGAAGTCGAAGGGGACCTGCTTTTCGGGCACTCCATTTATGCAATGAACTTTTGGGACACCACACTAGGGCGGTATAGTACGAACCCACACTCGCCGCGATCAGGCTCTTCGAGCGCTCGCAACCACCCTTCCAATCAAACCCGACACCGCCACCCCGCCCAGCGCAAACACCATCGGAAAGCACTCCAGCGTGTAGCGCGCCTCGGGAGCCGCCACGCTGAGCAGCATCGCGCTGCGCAGCAGCATGTAGGCGAGCATTGCCGGCCAGAAGCGCGGCCTGAGCCACAGGCCCGCAATCGCCAGCAGCAGATAGAGCGCGTTGAGCGCGGCCCAGGCCCAACTGAAGCGCGTCTCCGCGTAGTGATGCGCGTACACCCACCAGTCCAGGTCGATGGGCAGGTTTTCCACGCGTGGCCGCAACCACATATCCGCTACGCGCCCCAGCGGCAGCCACAGGTAGTAGCGCAGCGGATGCGCCGCAATGCGCTCATGGGCAAGCTGCGCAAAACGCGCGTCGATCTCCGGGGTAAGATCCATCCCGGTGGTGTTGTAGTCGCGTGCCAGTGCGGCGGTCTGCGCATATTGCGCCGGCGAGTCGAAGGCCCGCGCCGGCAGCTCGTTCACGTCCAGCACATCGTCGGGCACGTTCCAGTAAATCTGGTACGTGGAGATGTAATCGAGGCACCAGGTCTGCACCCACCGTTCCCAGCCCAGATGCGGATCTTCGCCGGGATCGGCGGCCAGCCGTGGCGCCAGCGGTTCGAAGACGTGAAAAGTGCGCCAGTTGCGCCCGGTCCACACGGCAAACGGCAGCAGCGCCAGCAGGATGCACACCGAAGCAATCGAGCGAAGCTTCGCCGGCGCAATTTTGCCCGCCGGCAGGCCGATCACCAGAGCCGGCGCAAAGGCGACTGCGGCCAGCGCGCCATCCGGACGCAGCAGTGCCGCGCCGCACGCAGCAAAGGTGAACCAAAGCGCATTTTTCCATCCCGGCTGGTCACGGAAGCGCGCCATCGCCCACATGGCCAGCGCCAGCATGAACAGCGTGGGCGTCTCGGTGAGCGGAAAAGCCGTGTACGAAGCCGTAAACGGGCACAGCGCCGCCATCCACAGCGTAACCAGAGCGGCGCCCGTCTTGTACTGTTGTGGCGCAATGCGGCGCACAAACCCGGCCAGCAGCAGGCAGCCGGTCAGGTCGAGCGCAACCCCCACGCAGCAGGGAGCAAAGTAGTTCTCCATGCCGAAGATCCGGAAGCAGACGGCCAGAAACAGCGGGTAACCGGGCAGCCGGATCAGCGTCGCATCCATGGCCCCGTTCAGCCCGCCCAGCGCGTAGCGGCCGTGCAGCAGGAGGTTTTTGCCGATACCGCCGTAGATGAGAACGTCGCCGTTGACCTCAAAGAGGTTCTTGAGCATCCAAAGACGCAGCGCCAGGCCCGCGGCCAGCGGCAATCCCACGCCGAGCGCCGTGCGCGCAATGCGTCTCGTCCGGGCCGGCGGCAATTGACTCTCGTGGGCAGCTTCCATACGATTCGTAATGTATAGCGTAGACCGTCTCTGCGGTTTTCGCGCAACCTGCGGAGACTCGATTTACCATGCCTGACCGGCAGATTTTTTACGATCCCGACCGCAAACGCTGGAAACGGCTGCGCCGCATTCTGGATGCGGTGGCCGTGCTTTCCACGCTCGTCGTGGTCGGTTTCCTGTTCAACGTGCTGCGCGGCCAGGCTCTGCCTGAACTGCTGCTGCCCGTTCCCAAACACAACTATCGTGCGCTGCCTGATCGTACGCTGCTGGCCCGCACCGCCAAGCCCACCCGCCCGACACGGCGAAAGAGCAACCGCAGGCCGTCTGAGATCGAGCTCAACTCCGGCGAGGGCCTGCGTGCGGCCTTCTACGTGCCCTACGACGAGGCCAGCTACTCCTCCTTCAAGCAGCACATTCACCAGATCGATCTGCTCTTTCCCGATTGGCTGCACGTGGATGCGCCCAATCCCACCCTGCTCGGCATACAGAACGACAGCCACCGCGAGTATCCCGTAGTGAGCGGCTCCGTGGTTCACGACCCGGACGAGATGAACCGCATCAAGCGGGTCATCCAGGAGGCAAAGGAAGATACGGAGATCTTCCCGCACCTGAACAACTTCAATCCCACCACGCAGGCCTGGGAATCCGGCGCCGGCGACATGCTGAAGGATGAGAACAACCGCGCCGCGCTGTGCCGGCAGATTGTGCGCTTTCTCACCGCGCTGCCCGCCTATCGCGGCCTCTCGCTCGACTTCGAGAGCCTTCCCGACGACGCCTCGCCGGCTTATCTGGCCTTCATCCGCGAGCTCTACGCGCAGATGCATCCGCTCAACCTGCGGCTCTATGTCAACGCTGCGGTTGCCTCCTCGTCGACCGAGCTGGCGCAGATCGCCGCCAACTCCGACGGCGTGATTCTGATGAATTACGACGAGCACCAGGTCACCAGCGACCCCGGCCCCATTGCCAGCCAGGATTGGTTCGTCTCCAACCTGACGCGCGCACTCAAGAGTGTGCCCAAGGACAAGCTCATCTGCGCCCTGGGCAACTACGGCTATGACTGGACGCTCTCGATTCCGCCGCCGCCCAAAAAGGGAAGAAAGCCGGTCAAGCCGCAGGTGCTCAACACCGAGGATCTCTCCGTCTCCGACGTGTGGCAGAACGCTTCCGACGCGGACGCCGACCTGGACCTCGACTACAACACGCTCAATCCTCACTACGAGTTCATTGACGAGGACAATAACCAGCGCCACGTCGTCTGGTTCCTCGATGGCGTAACCGTCGTCAACGAGATGCGCGCCGCGCGGCAGTTGGGCCTGCAAACCTTCGCGCTCTGGCGTCTGGGCACTGAGGACAGCTCGCTGTGGAACGTGTGGGACAGGCCCAGCAGCCCTGACGCGCTGCAGGCGCTCAGCTCCGTCCAACCCGGCCACGACGTGGACATCGAGGGCGAAGGCGACATCATGCGCGTCACCGGCCTGCCCCAGGCCGGCAGGCGCACCATCCAGGTCGACTCCGACGAGCCCGATCCGCGCAAGAAGCTGGTCATCGACGAGCACATGGATGTATACCCGCACAATTACACCGTGCAGTATTACGGCTACCATCGTGACGAAGTCGCCATCTCCTTCGACGACGGACCCGATCCCAAGTGGACGCCCAGGATACTCGACATCCTGAAAGAAAAGCACGTCAAGGGCACCTTCATGATCATCGGCGAAGAGGCCGCCGAGAACATCGGCGTGCTGCAGAGGCTCGCCCGCGAAGGCAACGAGATCGGCAACCACACCTGGAGCCATCCCGACATCAGCGAAATCTCGCCGCAGCAGCTCGATCTCCAGGTCCGCCTCACCCAGCGCCTCTTCGCCAGCAAGCTTGGCGTCGAGCCGCTTTACTTCCGTCCCCCGTATGACATCGACGAGGAGCCGGAGACTGACGACCAGGCCGCGCCGGTTGTGCCCATTCAGAACGACGGCTACATCGTGATCGGCAACAAGATCGACACCCACGACTGGGATGAGCATCCGCGCAAAACCACCGCCGAGATCATCCAGTCGGTCCTCGACCAGTTGCAGACCATGAAGACCAAGCCGCAGTTCGCCGGCTCCATCATCCTCATGCACGACGGCGGCGGGGACCGTTCGGCTACCGTGGCCGCGCTGGGCCCGCTCATCGACACGCTGCGCGAGCACGGCTACAAGGTCGTTCCCGTCTCCGCGCTGATGGGCAAGACCACCGCCGAGGTGATGCCGCCGCTCACCTTCTGGCAACATGTGCGCGCCATTCCCGATTCCATCGCCTTTTCGGTTGTCGATATCATCGGCAACTTCATTGTGATGGTCTTCTTTGTGGGCGACGTGCTGATGAGCGCCCGGCTGATCATCGTGGGCCTGTTCGCCGTCATCGACCGCCTGCGCAAGCCGCACGGCGAGGCGCAGCCCGGCTACAACCCGCGCGTGGCCGTGCTGATTCCGGCTTACAACGAAGAGACGGTCATCGTCCGCACCATCCGCTCGGTGCTCAACTCCGACTACAGGAATCTGCACGTCATCGTCATTGACGACGGCTCCGGCGACCGCACGGCTGAGGTGGCCGCGGAAGCCTACGCGCAGGAGATCAAGGCCGGCCGCTTGCAGGTGCTCACCAAGGCCAACGCCGGCAAAGCCGCCGCGCTCAACTACGCGCTCGGCCGCATGAAGGAGGAGATCTACGTCGGCATCGACGCCGACACCGTGATCGCCGCCGACGCCATCTCCAAACTCGTCCCTCACTTCGAAGACCCGCGCATCGGCGCCATGGCCGGCAACGCCAAGGTGGGCAACCGCGTGAATCTGTGGACGCGCTGGCAGGCCCTCGAATACATCACCAGCCAGAACTTCGAGCGCCGCGCACTCGATCTCTTCCACGTGGTCACCGTGGTTCCGGGCGCGATTGGCGCGTGGCGCACCGCACCCGTCAAAGCCGCAGGCGGCTACCCGCTCAACACCGTGGCGGAAGACGCCGACCTCACCATGAACCTGCTGGAGCAGGGGCTGCGCGTCGACTACGAAGACCGCTCGCTCGCCTTCACTGAGGCGCCCATCGATGCCAAGGGACTCATGCGGCAGCGATTCCGCTGGTCGTTCGGAACGCTGCAGGCCATCTGGAAGCATCGCGCTGCATTTGTCCGCAACAAGGCCATGGGCCTGTTCGCCCTGCCCAACATTCTCATCTTCCAGATGTTCCTTCCGCTGGTCTCGCCGTTCATTGACCTGCTCTTCGCCTGGGGCATCGTCAACTTCTTTATCGACCGCCACTACCACCCCGAGGCTGCATCGCCGGCGAGCTTCGAAAAGCTGGTCACCTACTTCCTCGGCTTCCTGGTGATCGACTTCGTCACCTCTTCAGCGGCCTTCAGCCTGGAGCGCCGCCATCCCGCCAACAAAGGTGACGGCTGGCTGCTCTTCCACATCTGGCTGCAACGCTTCTCCTATCGCCAGCTCTTCTCGGTGGTGCTATTCAAGACGCTCATGCGCGCCATCGACGGCAAGCCATTCAACTGGGACAAAATCGAGCGCACCGCCAAGATGAGCAAAAGCACCGAAGTGCTGACCGAAACAACTTAACCACGCTCTGCCACTTTAAATCCCGCACGACCATGGGTGCCCCAGGTCTCCTTAGAGACTTGGGAAAGCACAACTCCAAGCCTGCCCTCTCAGGCCGGGTGCCGGGTGCCGGGTTTCCCATCCTTTTCGCGTCTTCTGCGAAAAGGATGGGAAGCCACAACCCACCCCACCAAACTCCGTTACCCACAAACTCCAATCCATTAAACTCGATTCATGGATAAGCCGCGCTGCATCGGTCTGATCGGCGGCCTTGGGGTCGGGGCTGCGGTGCATTACTACAAAAGGCTGGCCGAGGCTCATGACAGCGCACATCTCCCTCTCGACCTCGTGATGGTTCATGCCCAGGCATCGCGGATTTTTGAGTATGCCGGAGCGGATGACCGCGAAGGCATGGCGAGATACCTGGCGAGCTTTATCGATCGGCTCAAAGCCGCAGGAGCAGAGCTGGCCGTGATTCCCGCAGTCACTCCTCACTTTTGCATTCGGGAGCTTCTCGCCCTCTCGCCGCTGCCGGTGCTCAATCTATTCGACCCGCTGGCCAAGGAGCTTGCAGCACGTTCTTTAAAGCGAGTTGGCGTCTTTGGCACACGCTTTGTCGTCGAATCGGCACTCTTTGGCATGGCCAATGGGGTAGAGGTCGTCTCACCGCAACCGGACGAGGTGGAGTATATCCATCGCACCTACGTGGAAATCGTTCAAAAGGGCGAAGGGACAGAGGAGCAGTCGAGGGGCCTTACAAATCTTGCTCTCACTCTCTGCAATCGGGATAAGTTGGATGCGATCATTCTCGCCGGCACCGACCTCGCACTGCTTTTCAGTGAGAAAAATATCGAGTTCCCCTATGTCGATTGCGCAGCATTGCATATCGAAGCAATCATGCAGAACGCACTCCAGGCCCAACGCCGCCCACTCTAACCCCTGCACAAGCCAAGGGTGCCCCATCCTTTTCACGGCCCCATCGTGAAAAGGGTGGGAAACCGCAAAACCCCGCCCACTTTAGTCCCGGCACAAGCCGAGGGTGCCCCATCCTTTTCACGGCCTCATCGTGAAAAGGGTGGGAAACCACAAAACCCCGCGCATGAATTCTTCGACTGTTTTCTACGGCCCCAGATACAGCGCAATCCCCGGCGGCGAGAAGTTCAGTGTCCTGGTCTTGGGATCGTAATCCAGGTTCAGCGCGTCGCTCTTGCGGCCGTTGATGAGTATAGCCACCAGCAGCACGTTGCCGTAGACCCGCGCCGCGGCGATCCTGTGGCTCTGGATGGCGCCGTACTCGTTGTCGGGGCTGGTGGAGCTCCAGTCCTGCTGGAAGCGGCTGAAGGGATACACGCCGTACTTCTGCGGATGCTGCTGCCAGTCCTTGTCGTGCATCCAGATGCCGTAGGCCGTCTGCAGGTCGTTCTTTTCGACAGAGGTGAGGAAGCGGTTCACGGCGGACCGGCCGAACAGGTGAGCGTCCCAGTTCCAGGGCCAGTCCACGGGGCGGCCCGCTACCAGCCACCAGGCAATCAAAAGTATGCCCAGCAGCACCGCAACGCCGGAGAGAATCGTGCGCCGCCGGCGGTCGCGCACCTCATCAAAGACTGGAGCATCGAGCAGAGTCATCGGGAAGAGTCCTCGGATTCAGCATACGGCAGCCAATCAATGGCAGGCCCAAAAGCTGCCGCCGCGGAATCATTTGTCCACATTAAACTTAGACGCCGCCGCATGGCTATATGTTCCCCTGGGCCGGATCTTGCCGACGTGCGCTAGTCTTCCCTGCTGTACCTGGTGCGGCTCTTTTCCCCGTGGCGTTCGAGCGCCAGCTCGATCAGCCGTGTGATCAGGTCCTTGTAGCTCAACCCCGTGGCCTCCCACAGCTTGGGGTACATGCTGATCTGCGTGAAGCCGGGCATCGTGTTCACCTCGTTCAGGTAGATGCGCCGCTTGCCGTCCGGCTCCATCAGAAAGTCCACGCGGGCCAGGCCGGAGAGATCGCAGGCGCGGAAGGCCGCAACCGCCATCTCCCGTATTTTTCTGGTCTCGGATCGGGTGAGCTGTGCCGGAATGATCGGCACCGAGCCCTCGGAAAGGTACTTCGCCTCGTAGTCGTAGAACTCCTTGCCGGGAATGATCTCGCCCACCACGCTGGCCTTGGGCGCGTCGTTGCCCAGCACCGCCACTTCCAGCTCGCGCGCGCGGCCCTTCTTGCCGCCCACGCCCTGCTCGATGACCAGCTTGCGGTCGTAGCGCGCGGCCAGCTTGAGCGCGGGCCCAAGCTCCTTGCGGTCATGCGCCTTCGAAATCCCCACGGACGAGCCCAGGTTCGCCGGCTTCACAAAGACCGGGTAGCGCAGCGCGGCCTCAATCTGCGCGACTGTCTTGCGCGGAGATTTTTCCCAGTCCGCGCGCAGCACCGTGATGTGCTTCACAATCGGCAGCCTGGCCTGCGCGAAGAGCCGCTTCATCGCATCCTTGTCCATGCCCGCGGCCGAGCCCAGCACGCCGGAGCCGACGTAGGCGATCCCCGCCAGCTCAAACAATCCTTGAATTGTCCCGTCCTCGCCGAAGGTGCCGTGCAGCACGGGAAAGACAACGTCGAGCGACTGCCCGCCCAGAGC
>JBAUCP010000380.1:0-3223 GCA_049677625.1 Occallatibacter sp.
CCTCATGATCGCTCAACTTTTCAGGATGCTCGCATGAAGTTAATAACAGGCTCTAGCCTCAGTAAGTGAAAGCCTCAACCGCCCGCCCGCGCGTCCATCCGGCGATAAGTTGTTGGTTTCACGTGTCCCGGCTTAATTCGTAACCAAAAGAAAAGGCGGTCGCATGAAAGCTCTTGTCTTTGGCGCAACAGGAATGGTCGGGCAGGGCGTGCTGCGCGAGTGCCTGCGCGACCCCGGCGTGGAGCTGGTTGCCACGGTAGGCCGCGGCGCCACCGGAATCCAGAACCCGAAGCTCACCGAGATTCAGCACGCCGACCTCGCCAACTATACCGGCCTCGAAGACCGGCTGCGCGGCTTCGACGCCTGCTTCTTCACGCTCGGCGTCTCCTCAGCCGGAATGAAAGAGGCTGACTACGCGCCGATTACCTACGGATTCACCCTGGCCGCAGCGGAGACCCTCAGCCGGCTCAACCCCGGCACGACGTTTATCTACGTCTCCGGCGCTGGCACGGACTCGACCGAGCAGGGCCGCGTGATGTGGGCGCGCGTGAAAGGCCGAACGGAGAACGCCCTGCTGCGCCTGCCGCTCAGCGCCTACATGTTCCGGCCCGGAGTCATCCAGCCGCTCGACGGCATCCGGTCGAAGACCGCCTCGTACCGTATCGGCTATGCGCTGATGAAGCCGCTCCTGCCGCTGCTGCGCTGGGCGATGCCGAATCAGATCGTGACAACGCGAGAGATCGGCCAGGCCATGCTCAACGTGGCGCGGCGGGGATACGCCAAAAGAATCCTCGAGGTCCGCGACATTCGCGCCGCCGTCGCGCAGTAGCCGGCACAATTCTGTAGCGCCGGCCGCGGGAAAGTTAAAAACAGGCTCCAGGCCGGCTGTACTGGCGGTGTCCACGCCGCCAGAATGCGCAGGTCTGAAGACCTGCGCTACGGCCGATCTGGAGATCGGCGCTACGCCATGCAGACCCGGCAGCATGGTAAAGTGGGATTCCACGGAGGGTGCAAATGGCGGCTGGCGCTCAGCTTGCCGGCAACGGCGAGACCATCGACCTGCAGCAGCAGGTAGCGCGGCTGCAGGCGCTGCTGGAGGCCTCGCGCCAGGTGCACTCCACCACCGACGAACAGGAAGTGCTCGATCAGGTGCTGCGCATCGTGGTGCGCGAGCTGGAGATGGCCGGCGCGGCCTTTCCAGGCACCGGCCTCAGCTACGGCGAGCCGCCCGAGGCCGCCAACGGTGCCGCGCTGCAATATACGCTCGGCGACCGCGACGGCAACCCCATGACCGAGCTGCTTGTGGCTCCGCCCGAGGGCCGCGCGCTCACTCTCTATGAAGCCGATTTTCTTGAGGGCCTGGCCCTGCAAGCCGCAGTCGCTCTTGAAAACGCACGCAACCACAAACGGAATGTCGAGTTCGCCCGCCTGCAGCAGGATCTGGAAGCTGCCCGCCAGATCCAGCGCTCGCTGCTGCCGCAGCGTCTGCCCGCCATTCCCGGCTACTCCATCGGCTTCCGCTCCAACACCTGCTATGAAGTGGGCGGCGACTACCTCGACATCGTGGACCAGCCCGATGGCAGCCTGCTGATGGTTGTAGCCGACGTAGCCGGCAAGGGCCTGGCTTCGGCCTTCATGTCGGCCAGCTTCCGCGCGGCCTTTCGCGGCATGGCCACCAGCCCGCTGCCGCTCGACGAGCTGGCCACGCGCATGAACCAGCACCACTGGGCCGAGGGTGAAGAGGCCCGCCGCCGCTACGTGACCGCGATCTTCATGCGCCTGCACGCCGAGTCCGGCGAGATCGAAGTGGTCAACGCCGGCCACAACCCCGGTTTTCTGCTCGCGCCCGGCGCGGCGCCCGTGCAGTTTGATGCCGCCGGCCCGCCGCTGGGCCTGCTGCCCGGCATGCGCTACTCCAGCGAACGGGCCCGGTTCACCCCCGGCGCGCGTCTGCTGTTTTACACCGACGGGCTCACCGAGGTTTTCAGGGGAGATGAAGAGTTTGGGCCCGAGCGTCTGCTGCATGAATTTTCTACGTGCCCGTGCCAGAATGCCGATGGTATCCTCGATGCATTGTGGACGGCCATTGAAGACTTTGCCGAGGGCGGCCCGCAGGGAGACGACATGACCGCACTGGCGCTCGCCGCGGCGAGCCCCTCAACCGGCTCAACGGAGATCGAGGCATGAGCGCGCCCAAGACCACTACGGTCGAGGTTCGGCTGCCCTCGCGCATGGGCTATGAAAAGGTGGCCATGGGCACGGCGTCGGCAATGGCCAAGCTCATCGGCTTCCCTGCCGACCGGATCGAGGATTTGAAGACCGCCGTGGCCGAGGCCTGCATCAACGCCATCGAGCACGGCAACCGGCTGAATGAAAAGCTGTCGGTGGGCGTGGTGCTTTCGGCGGGCGAGGGCTCGCTGGAAGTGAAGGTGATCGATGACGGCAAGGGCATGAAGAATCAGCCCGTCAAGCCGGACATCGACCGCAAGATGCACGGCGAGGAAGACCCGCGAGGGATGGGCATGTTCCTGATCCAGGCGTTGGTGGACGAGGCCGAGTGGGTAGCCGGTACCCACGGCAAGAGCAGCTATGTACGCCTCGTCATCCGTCTCGACAAGGACGCGGAATAGAATAGGCACAGGCAAACGAATCGCGGAGGCAATCGACAAGTGCAGAGCGAAACCAAGTCGCGCATTGACCAGCTAACCACTCCGGCCGGCCATTCAGTCGCCGTCCTGCGCTTTGAGGGCGATATTGCCAGCACGTCAAAGGAAGCGGTGCTGGGCGCATACCAGTCTCTGCCCAAGCCGGCGAACAAGCTCATCCTGCTGGATTTCACCAAGGTCGATTACATCAACTCGAGCGGCATCGCGTTGGTGATCCAGTTGCTGATTGAAGCCTCGAACTCCGACCAGAAGGTCTACGCCTTCGGCCTCTCCGCGCACTTCACCAAGGTATTCACCATGGTGGGGATCACGAAGTACGCGCAACTGTTCGCGAGCGAGCCAGCGGCGCTGGCGGCGCTGTAAATTTCCGGTCCTCTATCTCTGCACCGATCTTGGGTGCCCCAGGTCTCGCCTTTGAGACCTGGGATACCACGATGCCTACGATACAAATTCACGCAATCGGTCAGGTGTGGCGCCGGCCTTCTGGCCGGCTGTACTGGCGGCGTCCACGCCGCCAGCCGACAACCGAAGCCATCCACTCCTACTGGCGCTATCAT
>JBAUCP010000381.1:0-1597 GCA_049677625.1 Occallatibacter sp.
GGCCTAGAGGAATGCGACGTTTGCTCCGCTTGCTCTTGGGTTCGTCAAAATGGCCTTCGTAGACCGTCTGACGAACCGAAAGAAGCCCACTTTGCAAATCGACATCCGGCCAGCGGACCGCCAGTAGTTCGCCGATGCGCAATCCCGTCATTGCCAACAGCGAGGCAATGGAGCGGGAAGGTTCTTCGAGTTTCTCGATGAGCGCCTGGAGCGTTTCCGGAGCAATGGGTGCTTTCTCCTTTAGGGGCCCGCATCGCGGCATTCGTGTTTTCCGCACGGGGTTACTGAGTAAAAGATCATCCCTCACCGCCGCTTCAATGATCGTTCCGAAGACGGTTCGAACATGCTTCACCGTTTTCCACGAAAGACCGTTTCGAGTCTTCGCAAACAGAAAACCCTGAACTGCATCCTTCGTGATCAGTCGAAGTTGCGTTTCTCCAAATGCCGGGATGAGGTGGGCGTCGATCATGTTTTCGTAAAACTTCTTACTTGCAAATTTCAATGTGGGGAATGCTTCCGGCTTCCAACGGTTTTTGACAAAACTGCGAAACGTCCAAACCGCTTGAGGCCGGAAGTCGCCACTGTTGACTTTGCGCAGCAGATCATCAAGCATCCGCATTGCTTCGCGTTTCGTGGTGATTTCCGAAACCGCTCCGAGAACCTCTGATCGTCGAATACGCCCAGGCGCGTTATCGGGACCAATTACGGGTTCCCACCAGCGAGCGACCCACACTTTCTTTCGCGTACCACGTTGTGAAAGCGAGCCTTTTTGAAAACACCTTCTACGGGTCATTCGTCCTCCGAATGTTGTCCGTTCAGGTGGTAGTGCGTCTGATGGAAGAGTATTCCCCAAATCCGGTTTCATCAAGCGTTCCTCAAACCGTTCAGCCATTCCCGAACTGCCGCCGGTTCAAACCGGAGATACTTTCCGAGCTTGATGTGCGGAATCCGGTCCCTTCCGCGCCGCCGCGTCCGTTCGTAGACCCACGAAACCGAAACGCGCAGCACACGCGCTGTCTCAGCTACCGTCATCAAGTCGCAATTCCATTCATTCGGTGCCATACCTACCCCCGCACTGCCCTGAAAAGTTGAGAGTGTGCTCGTCAAGTAACTCGCACATGCTCTCTCGATTTACCCCGCCGCGCATTGACTCGCAATGGACTATAGTGAAGTCACACCTACGCGTGCCCCGCGCGTTCTCCAGATTTACCCCCGCATCCCATGTAGATTCGTCGTGGACTATAGTGAAACCACACTGATATTTGCTCCACACCTTCCCCGGATGTACTCCGAAATATAGTGAAAACACACCCAATTGTTCCCATGCGGTACCGCGTCCGACCGCGTGAGTCTCGCACCGAAGACGACTCCGATTCATCCTCACAGCGCACCTCAACCGTCTTCGACCGATTCAAAAGCCTTGAGAAATCTCTCCTCATCGAAATGCATGATGACTGACTGGAACAAATCCAGTTGCGAGCCGAACGATGCTGCGCGATGTGACTCCAACAAATGCCAGATGGAATCCCGAAGAAACTCCCACACGATTTCCGAGTTGAATTTCGGAAAAAGCTTGATAGAGCGAGCAGTCGTGATC
>JBAUCP010000382.1:0-2845 GCA_049677625.1 Occallatibacter sp.
GTGTACGGATTCATCCGCTCGCCGGTGGCCGAGCGCGCCAGCACCTGCAACATCACTTCGAGATCCTGGTAGAGCGGCAGCACCTTCTCGATGCCGGCCAAGGTGATCATGGTACGCGGCAGCGTGAGGCACATGCGGCCATTGCCTTCCGACTCAACCACGGCGACCGCTCCGGTCTCCGCGATGAGAAAGTTCGCGCCGCTGATGGCCGTGGGAACGGTGAGGAACTTCTGGCGAAGATAGTTGCGCGCCGCGGCGGTGAGCGCGTGCGGATCGTCGGAGAGATCTTTAAGCCCCATGCTGCGCGCGAAGATCTCGCGCACCTGGCTGCGGTTGACGTGCAGCGCGGGAACGACGATGTGCGAGGGTTCTTCGCGGCCAAGCTGGAGAATGATCTCGGCCAGATCGGTTTCGAAGACACTGACGCCCGCGGCCTGGAGATGCGGGTTGAGCTGAATCTCGGCCGTGGTCATACTCTTGATCTTGATGACCTCGGCGGCATTCTCCTGGCGCAGAATTTCAAGAACGATTCGGCGCGCGTCGGCCGCGTCTGCGGCCCAGTGCACTCTACCGCCGGCCGCCGTGCATCGCTCTTCAAACTGCTCCAGATAAACGCCCAGATTTTCGAGCGCGTTGTCGCGGATGGCCGCGCCAGCCGTGCGCAGCGCCTGCCAGTCGGTCTTTTCCTCCACCAGCCGGGCGCGCTTGGCCTGGATCACGTCCATGGCGTGGGCCACATTCTTGCGCAGTTGCGGATTGCGCAGCACCGGCAGCGCCGCGACCGGAAACGGCGGCGCCAGGGTAGGGTCGAGCACGGGATGGTCGGCCGCCGCATAGCTCACTGGAGCGCCTCCGCCGGAGCCGACTCCGTGCTGGCCAGAATCTCCGCCATGTGGATGGTCCTCATGCCGGCGTACTGCCGGTGCATGGCGCCGCCCAGGTGCATCAGGCAACTGTTGTCGAGCGCGGTGCAGAACTCGGCGCCGGTGGACGCAACGTCCTGCAGCTTTACGGCGAGCATGGCTGAGGAGACCTCTCCATTCTTGACGGAGAACGTGCCGCCGAAGCCGCAGCAGCGGTCCAGATTCTCCAGCGGGACTAGATCGAGCCCGCGGACTTTGGCCAGCAGGCGCGCCGGACGGTCGGCCAGGTGCAGACTGCGCAGGCCGTGGCAACTGGCGTGGTAGGTCACGCGATGCGGGAAGTACGCGCCAACATCCTCCACGCCCAGCCGGTCAATGAGGAACTCGCTCAGTTCGTGCACGCGAGGCAGCAACGCCGCGCACTGCTTCCGCAGTTCTTCGTGTCCCAGTTCTTCGAAGAGTCCAGCATATTGCTCGCGGATCATGGCCACGCAGGATGAGGAGGGAATGACGACGGCCTCGGCGTCCTGATAAATCCGGACGAAGCGTTTGGCCTGGGAGAAGGCCTCGGCGCGGAAGCCGGTGTTGGCGTGCATCTGCCCGCAGCAGGTCTGCTGGGGGTGAAAGTCCAGTTCCACACCGAGTCTTTCCAGCAGGGAAACCACCGCGCGGCCCGTCTCGGGGAAGAGTGTATCGTTATAGCAGGTAATGAAGAGTGAGGCGCGCATCACAGGGCTCCCGGCATTGTCAGGAAAACGAATAATATACAATCCGAAATGAATTGTCTATTGCAATCGGAATCCTGGCTGACCGTATCGCCCCGCGCCCGTTTTGGGGAGACAGAAGATGCCCGCTCCTCTTAAAGACCGTCAACTTTCCCGGTTTGGATTCGTCTAAGCAGTCGAGATGTACCCGGCATTTCATTCGAGGAATTCATCTTTCCCCGGCTTCTCCTGATTTATCTTTGCTTTTCGTGCTGTGCGAATGCGCAGTAAAGATTTTGGGCATACTATTTCAGGCCCATGCCGCTTTGCACACGCTCCCGGTTCAGGGCAACGTGCCGTGCGCGGGAGTGTAGTGCGTAGGGGAATGGCTAGTCAGCCGGAGGCAGTTCAGCTGCATCGGCAAGTTCGCAGCATTCGGCGGCAGAAACACAACTTTTCTTGAACCCGGGGGTTTTCTCCGAAGGAAGAGGACCAGGACTACCACCATGACAAAATTGCGTTCGCTCCCCTTGTGCGTGTTGGCCGGCGCATTGTTCGCAGCGGCGTCCGCTTCGACCGCCGTTATCGCGCAGCAGACCGCAGCCCAAGTCCGCATCGTCAATCCCATCGATGAGAATCAACTGGTCACGCTCAAGGGCAATGTGCATCCCGCCGCAAACGCCAAGAACGACCGCGGTCCGGTGAGCGCATCGCTGCCCATGGCGAACCTGGTCCTGGTGCTGAGCCGCAGCGCGGAGCAGCAGGCGGCCTTCGACGCCTTCGTCAAGGCCCAGTACGATTCCGGGTCGCCCAGCTTCCATCAATGGCTCACGGCCGACGAGATCGGCCAGCGGTTCGGCCCCTCGGAGACCGACATCGCCACCATTAGAAGGTGGCTGGCGAGCCATGGATTCGCAGTCTCGCACACCGCCAACGACCGCATGTCGATCACCTTCAGCGGCACGGCAGGCCAGGTGGAGAGCGCCTTCCACACCTCGATTCACAATCTCTCGGTAAACGGCGTGGCGCACATCGCCAACATGACCAATCCGCAGGTTCCGGCCGCGCTGGCGCCGGTGGTGGTGGGCATCAAGCAGCTTCACGACTTCCATCCGCACCCGCTGCACAGGGTTGGCAGCGTGGTCCAGTTCAACCAGCAGTTGGGCAAGTGGCAGCGCGTGGGAAGCCCGGCGACCGCCGCAGCCTCGTTGAGTGCGCAGGCGGCCAAGACGACGGCCTCAACAGGAACGGCCAAGCCGCGGCCTCTGTTCACAGACC
>JBAUCP010000383.1:0-8083 GCA_049677625.1 Occallatibacter sp.
CCCAAGTATCGCGGCGCGGCTCCGATCCAGTGGGCAGTGGCGATGGGCGATGCCTACACGGGCAACACGACCATGCTGCTCGAGGAGGGCCTGGACACGGGGCCGATCCTTATGCAGCAGACGCACGAGATTGGTCCGGATCAAACTTCGGTGGAACTTTTCGAGATGCTTGCGCGCGCGGGAGCGCCGCTGGTGGTGGAGACGCTGGCGGGGCTGGCTGCGGGAACGATTACGCCGCAGCCGCAGAACCACGAGTTCGCAACGTTTGCGCCGGTGCTGGATCGCGAGGACGGGCGCATGGACTTTGCGGGGCGCGCGGCGCACGAGCTCTACAATCGCTGGCGTGGATTTCAGCCCTGGCCCGGCGCATTCACTGCGCTCGATGGGAAGAAGCTGATTGTGCATCGCATGACGGTGGCGCAGGAGCGGGCCGGCGCGGAGCCGGTTGCGCTTGGGCCGGTTGCGCTTGAGCCGGGACGGATTTGCGTCGATGGCGGACGGCTCTTTGCGTGTTGCGCGGAGAACACGTGGCTCGAACTGCTCGAAGTGCAGCTCGAAGGCAAGAAGCGGCTCAACGCCGCGGAGTTTCTGCGCGGGAACCCGCTCGGTGCAGACGCGCGGTTGGGTTGACTCCAGTGCCTCAAGTTTCCGCAGCGCGCCGCGAGGCTTTTCGTATTCTGCTGGCTGTCGAACGCGGGCAATCGCACTCGGACGACTTGCTGCGCGGCAGGAGTGTTGATGCTCTCTCGATTGCGGACCGCAACCTGACAACGACTCTTGTGCTGGGCGTGCTGCGCTGGCAGATCGGACTCGATCGCGGGTTTCGTCCGTTGCTCAAACGGCCCAATGCAAAGCTCGATGCAGAGATACTGATTGCGCTGCGGCTGGGCGCGTTTCAGTTGCTCTTTCTCGATCGCATTCCGGCGCACGCGGCGATTGGCGAGAGCGTGGAGCTGGCCAAGCAGGCCGGGCAGCTGTTTGCATCGGGCATGGTGAATGCGGTGTTGCGCAAGCTGTCGGCGGATGGCGCGCGCGTTGATGTGAGAGATGAATCGGCGTCCATCGCTGCGCATCCTGCGTGGATGGTTGAGCGGTGGGTTGCGAATTATGGTGAGGATGCTGCCTGCGCAATCTGCAGGCATGGGCAGACGCAGCCTGCATTGACTGTGCGCGTCGATGGGGCGCAGATTGAGGACGAGCTTGCGCGAGCGGGAATCGAGCTGGCCGCGGGTGAGCTGCTCAACTGCGCTCGCGCGGTGGTTGCGGGCGACGTGACGGCGACGGAGGCGTTTCGCGAGGGGCGGGTGCGGATTCAGGATGAGGGATCGCAACTGATCGCAGAACTTGCCAGCACGAATCTCAACCAAGACCAGGAAAAAAACCAAAAGAAGATTCTCGATGCGTGCGCGGCGCCGGGGGGCAAGACGCTGATTCTTGCCGAGCGCAATCCGCTGGCGCGCCTGGTTGCGTGCGAGTCGAGCGCGCCGCGGCTCAAGCAGTTGCGCGAAAGGTTGGCTGCCCACGTTGAGCGCATCGAGTTCAGGCTGGCCGATGCGGCTGCGCTTGAGGATGATTCTGTCTTCGACCTGGCGCTGGCCGATGTGCCGTGCAGCGGCACCGGAACGCTGGGGCGCAATCCGGAGATCCGGCACCGGCTGCGCGTTGAAGATCTCGCGCGCCATGCGGAGCGGCAGCGGGGGATTCTACGGGCTGCGATTCTCGCGGTTCGTCCCGGCGGGCGCGTGGTTTATTCCACTTGTTCGCTGGAGCCGGAAGAGAATGAGAATGTTGTCGCCGCGGTTTTGGCCCAGACGCCGGGCGCGCGGCAGGTTTCGCTTGCGGGCAGCATTGACTCGCTGCTTAATGACGGAATACTCACGCAGCAAGGCGCGGAGCGGTTACGCGGATGCCTCATGCCTGAGGGCGCGCTGCGTTTGCTTCCGGGCGTATTTCACACGGATGGTTTCTTCATCTGTGCTCTGCAACGCGACAGTTGAGGAGAAAAACCGAAAGCAGACGAGCGCCTCTCGCGAATCATTACCGGCCTCGATTACATTTTCAATATGAAGTTGCTCTTCATTTGCAGCAGGAATCGGCTGCGCAGTCCAACGGCCGAGACCGTTTTTCCGCCTACGAAAACACGGAAGCGCTTTCGGCTGGAGTGAACCCCGACGCCGAGAATGCGGTTTCAGCCGATCTGATTGAGTGGGCCGACCTGGTGTTTGCCATGGAAAGGACTCATCGCAGCAAGCTGCAACAGCGATTCGGATCTTTGTTGCGGGAGAAACGAGTCATCGTACTCAATATTCCGGACGACTACGGATATATGGATCAAGAGCTGGTTCGGATCCTCGAAGAGAAGGTGACTCCCTATTTGGACGCCAGGAGATCGGCGAAAAAGTAGTCCCCGAAAATCCGGCCTACTCCGGGCCCAGCTTCAACGCCGCGTAGTCGCGCCCGAGCATTGCGCAGAGGGCCTCGACTACCAGCTCATGATCGTCGCGCTGCGGCAGGCCGGAGACGGTTACGCTGCCCACGATGCCGGCGCCCTCAACGTGTAGCGGGAACGAGCCGCCGTGCGCGGCGAAATCTGCAATCGAGTGCCCCCGTTCCTCCAGCGTCTGGCTCTTCATCTTCAGATTCAGGCCCATGCCATAGGAGCTGCGATGGTAGCGCGCCACGATGTTGCTCTTGCGGCGCACCCACTCGGGATTGTCGGGCGTGGTGCCTTCGAGCGCGGCGTAGAAGAGCGGCTGGCCGAAGCGGCGTACATCGATGACCACGCTCAGGCCGCGCTCCTCAGCCATGGACTTGAGGCGTGCGCCAAGCTCCCAGGCGACGCGCGCATCGAGGCGCGGCAGGCGCAGTGTGCGCTCCTGCAGGGCGATGCGTTCAATGTCTTCAGCCAATCCCATACGATTTTTTCTCTCTTTCCTGCTTACTTTGCCACGGTGAGCTTGACCTGCGTGGTTTGATCCACGCGCGCGCCGGCCAGCGGCGATTGGGCAACGACCGAGCCGGGCTGAAAGGCGGGTTGTGTCTCCGCAGTTGCCGCGGGCTCCGTGGGCCACTCCGCGTAGTTGGGCGGCGCCGTCTTGATGCCTTGTTTGGCCAGCTCCATCTGCGCGGTCACTACGGGAAGTCCGACGAGATTCGGCATTACGTAGCCATCGGGCGCTTCGGTGTCTGGCGCGGCCACGAGCAGGCCCACGCTGGGCTGCGCGATGTCCTGCGCGTGGGCAGGCGGGTCCTGTGCCAGCACCGTGTCTTCAGCGGCGGTGGATGAGGGCAGCTGCGCTGTGGCGCCCACTTCAAGGCCGGCGCGCTGCAGCTCGAGCGCGGCCACGCGGTCCTGCGCGCCCACGGTATCGGGCACGTCCACTTTTTGCGGACCAAGACTCTCGGCGACACGCACGTGCCACTCGCGGCGCACCACGGTGGAGGGCGGGGGCGATTGCGTGAGGATGTGGCCCGCGGCCACATCGACGGAGTAATAGCGATTGTCGACGTCGAGGTTGAGGCCGAGGCCCGCGGTCTCGCGGCGCGCGTCGGCGACGGTCATGCCTTTGAGCGCGGGCACCTGCACCTCAGCGCCGTGGATGGCGAAGTGCATGGTAGTGATGGCCGCGAGCAGAGCCACGGCGACGAGCAGCATGAGCAGCGAGGCGACCTGGAAGAAGTTGACGATGGAGCGGCTTTTCATGGCTGCGGCTTCCTATCGCGTATTATCCGTTACCGGCTCGGGGTGAATGGTGACGCGGTGGACTTCAGGGCACTCGAGCTTGAAACGGTCTTCGAGCGCGGTGATGATCTCGTGGACGCGGTGCATGGGCAGCTCGTCGGGCAGCGTGCAGTGGCAGGTGAGCGAGATGTGGTCGCCGAGGTGGCTGACGGAGACGGCGTGCACGTCCACAATGTCAGCAAAGCTGGCGGCGGCATCGCGCAGGGCCTGCTCGGCGCGGCGGTCTTCCACGGCGACCTCGGCGGGCAACTCGATGGTGGCCGGCTCACTCTCGATATGCGTGAGCACGGCGTCGATCTCGGGAACCTCGCGGAGAATTTCCGCTTCGAGCGCGCTGACGAAGCCGTGCGCCTCGCGCAGGCGCATGTTCTCTTCGATCTCGACGTGCAGCTCGACGCGCAGGCGGCCGTTGTGAGACTGGATGCTAAGCTCGTGCACGGAGACGTTATTGCGCGCGGCCACGGCGCGCACGCGGTCGAAGATGCTTTCGGCGCGGGTCTGGCGCGGAACGGTGTGGATGACGACATCGGCTGTGGGCAGCACGCGATGCGCGGCGGCGGTGGCCGCCTGCACCACCTCCTCGGTGTGCTCGAAGGTGAAGCGGCGCGGCAGAGCCAGCGTGAGGTCAGCGAAGTAATCCGCGCCGGCGCGGCGGACGCGGGCCTGCTCCACGGCCAGCACGCCCTCGACTCGTTCCACTTCGCGCACCAGGCGGCGCCGCGTCTCGGCGGGAATCTCATCCATGAGCGCGCCGGCTGCCTCATGGCCGAGACGGACGGTCATGCGCAGGATCATGACGGAGACGGCGATGGCGGCGAGAGGATCGGCGTAGCGCAGCCAGGCGACGCCGAAACGCGCACCGAGCCATGTGGCGCACAGGCCGGCGAGCACGGCCAGCGTGGCCCAGATGTCGGAGGAAAAATGGAAGGCATCGGTGGCGAGCGCGGGCGAGCCGGTGCGCTCGGCCACGGCGCGCAGCCGGCGCGAGCGCCAGGTATCGACGCCGACCGAGGTGACCAGCACCAGCACCGGCCACAGGGAGTGGCGCAGCTCGACGGCGTGAAAGAAGATGCGGTCGATGGCTTCCCAGACAATCCACGCGCAGGAGACGGCCATCAAGCCGGCCTCAGTGAAGGCGGAGAGGTTTTCGATTTTGCCGTGGCCGTAGGTGTGGTCTTCGTCGGCGGGCTTGCCGCTGAGTGTGACGGAGAAATAAGTGAGCGCGGAAGCGATGAGATCGAGGCCGGAGTGGGCCGCGTCAGACAGCACTCCGATTGAGCCGGAGAGCAGGCCGGCGGCGAGCTTGAGCAGCGTCATGGCGAAGGCGGCCAGCATGGAGCCGCGCGCTACGCGGCGTTTTTCCGCGGAGACCTGCGCCAGGCCGAACGCCGGCGCAACGGGGCCGCGCTCGGCGGGTGTTGACGCTCTGGAGGCGGCTGGAGTCATTGCGCTCTTAGATTACAGGCGCTCGCGCAGCCGTGTACAACCCGGCGATGCCGAAGGTGTAGGGCTGCCAGGCGCATTGCGCGTAGCCGGTTGCGCGCATCAGGTGGAGCATTTCGGCGGGCGGAGGGAAGTTGCCGACCGAGGTGGGCAGATAGTTATACGGACCGTTTTTGCCGCAGATCGCGCGGCCGATGGCGGGCAGCACGCGGCGGAAGTAGACGGCGTAGGCTTTGCCGATGAGACCGCCGGGTTCGCTGAACTCGAGGATGCCGAGCTGGCCGCCGGGCTTGAGCACGCGGTGGAACTCGCGCAGGCCGGCTTCGTAGTTGGCGAGATTGCGAAAGCCGAATGCAGTGACGATGAGATCGAGAGACTGAGAGCGCAGCGGCAGATGCAGCGCATCAGCTTCAAACACGTTGACGCCGTGGCGGGCAAACTTGTGCGCGCCGCGGGCCAGCATGCCGCGCGAAAAATCGGCGGCGAGGATGGGGCGCGCGCTGTCAGGGCGATGCTTGACGAGCGCCATGGTCATGTCGCCGGTGCCGCAGCAGATGTCGAGGATGGCGGCGTCGGGCCGTGCGAGGACGGCGCGGAAGCGGCGCGCGGCGCGGCGCCACCAGAGGCGGTCGACGTTGGCCGAGAGGACGTGATTGAGCAGGTCGTAGCGCGGGGCGATGGAGTCGAACATCTGGCGCACGGCCTCGGCGGCGGTTGCTTCGTCGGCTGTGCCGGTCGGGTTGGCGCCGGTTGCGGGCATGGTCGTGACTTGTCCTCGATTCACGCAGCCAGAGACGGCCGGGTGCCCCAGGTCTCGCTTTTGAGACCTGGGAAAGCACGAACCGCGGCCAGCCTCGATTCACTGACAACTGACCCCTGATCACTGACCACTGCGTTACTGCAGCAGCGTTCCCTGCTCGTCGTCTTTGCCGTTCAGCTCCTCGGGAGGAATGATGACGGCGGCGGCGACCTTGTCTTCCGGTTCCAGGTTCAAGAGGCGCACGCCTTGTGTGGCGCGGCCTGCGGCGCGGATGGTCTTGGTATCAATGCGGATGATCTTGCCCCACTGGCTGATGACCATGAGCTCGCTGGTGTCGTCAACGAGTTGAATCGTATTGACGCGGCCGATGCGCGGGATGACGGCCATGTTCTTCACGCCTTTGCCGCCGCGGGTTTGCAGGCGGTATTCTTCCACATCGGTGCGCTTGCCGAAGCCATTCTCGGTGACGGAGAGGATGCGGTAAGCGCCGGGCTCGTGCTCCTTGGGCGTGACGGCGACGCCGACGACGAAGTCGTTCTTGGCGAGATCGATGCCGCGGACGCCGTAAGCCGGCCGGCCCATGGAGCGCACGTCGCACTCGTCGAAGCGGATGGCCATGCCGAGGTGCGTGGCCAGGAAGAGAAGATGCGAGCCATCGGTGATGCGCGCGGCCACGAGCTCGTCGTCCTTGTCGATGCCGATGGCGATGATGCCGCGGGCCATCACGTTCGAGAAGTCCTTGAGCGGAGTCTTCTTGACTGTGCCCTTCTGTGTGGCGAAGAAGATGAACTTGCCTTCCTCTTCGAGATCGCGGACGGGAAGAATGGCGCGCACGTTTTCACCGGGCTGCAGGTCGAGCAGGCTCTGCATCGATTTGCCCTTGCCCGCTGCGCTCACGTCGGGGATTTCGTAAACCTTGAGCCAGTAGACGCGGCCGGTGTTGGTGAAGCAGAGCAGAAACGCGTGCGTGGAGTTGACGATCAACTGGGAGACGAAGTCTTCTTCGCGGGTCTTCATGCCGGTGCGGCCGGTGCCGCCGCGGCGCTGCTGGCGATAGATGGAGATGGGAGTGCGCTTCAGGTAGCCCTGGTGGCTCACCGTGACCGCGACCTGCTCGTCGGCGATGAGGTCTTCAAGCTGGAGCTCGGCGCTCTCGTCGATGATCTCGGTGCGGCGCTTGTCGCCGTACCGGTCGCGGATATCTTCGAGCTCCTTGACAATGACTGCGCGCAGCTTGGTTTCGCTGGCCAGGATCGACTCGTACTCGGCGATGCGATCGCGCACCTGCTTCAGCTCATTCAGAATTTCGTCCACCGACAACTGGGTGAGGCGATAGAGCTGCAACTCGAGGATGGCATCGACCTGGCGCAGCGAAAGGCCGCGCTCTTCACCGGGCAGCCGCTCGCGGTTGAGATTGACGACGATCTCAGTGCCTTTGCCCCAGGCGTAGAGGTTCTCGCGCGCCTCAGCTCGCGAGCCTGACGCGCGGATGATGCGGATTACGGTGTCGAGGTTGTCGAGCGCGATCTTGTAGCCCTCGAGGATGTGCTCGCGCTCGCGGGCCTTGCGCAACAGGAAGGCGGTGCGGCGCTGCACCACGTCAATGCGGTGATCGATGAAGACGCGGATGGCGGCGTCCATCCCCAGTTCGCGCGGCTGGCCGTTGAGCACGGCCAGGAAGATCATGGAAAAGCTCTCCTGCATCTGGGTGTGCTTGTAGAGCTGGTTGAGCACGATCTCAGGCTGCGAACCGCGCTTGAGCTCGATGACGATGCGCATGCCGTCGCGGTCGCTCTCGTCGCGCACGTCGCTGATTTCGTCGACGATTTTTTCGTTCACCAGCTCGGCGATGCGCTCGATGAGCTTGGACTTGTTCACCTGATAGGGAATCTCGGTGACGATGATGGCCTGTTTTTCCTTGGTCAGGTTCTCCATGGCCACGCGGGCGCGCATCATGAAGCGGCCGCGGCCGGTTTTGTAGGCCTGGGCGATGCCGCTCTTGCCGTAGAGGAATCCGCCGGTGGGGAAGTCGGGGCCCTGCACGTGCTTGAGAACTTCAAGTAATCCGCCGTGGGGATTGTTGACCAGGGCGATGGCCGCGTTGACCACTTCAGTCAAATTGTGCGGCGGAATGTTGG
>JBAUCP010000384.1:0-13449 GCA_049677625.1 Occallatibacter sp.
GCACCCAAGATCATGGGTACGATTACAAAATCACCAGGTCACGATACTAGAATTTGCATCATCCGCGACGTGCGCCAAAACGGCGAAGCAGCACTCGCGGTAATTTCGAAATGCTATACGTCGTGAACCTGCACAATCGATCTTGTGGATTCATTCTGCGGAAGAGTCTCTTGCTTCCCAGCGAAGATATAGTTCAAGTCAAATAGGAGTGGTCCTCAATAACGCCGTAGCCAGGAGTAGCCGCGCATGCCTCGCATGAACACCGCCCAGATCGCTCTTGCCACTCTCGTCCTCGCCGCGTTCACGTCGGCGGTTCAAGCCGCTGCTCCTGCCGCATCCACGCCGTCCTCGATGTCGCTTCAAACCCTGAAGGAAAACTTTGCCAATCCCCCAGCCAGCGCCAGGCCGATGGTTCGCTGGTGGTGGTTTGGCCTCGCTGTGCAGAAGCCCGAGATTCTTCGCGAGCTTCAGCAGATGAAGACGGACGGCATTGGCGGAGCCGAGCTGGCCTTTGAATACCCGCAGGTTCTCAATGATTCCGCCAAGGGGCTGGTGAATCTGCCATTCCTCTCGCCTGAAATGCTCGACGACGTGAACTATGCGCAGGCGCAAGGGAGGAAACTTGGCCTCCGCATCGACGTGACCCTGTGCAGCGGATGGCCCTACGGCGGCCCCAATACTACGCTCGAAGAGGCTGCCGGAATGCTGCGGACCGTAGAAGTCCCTGTCGCTCCCAATGCGACTTCCGTCGCCATGCCCGCACTGGCCAAGGGCGAGTCGCTCGTCTCCGCATCGATTGCCAACTCCATAGCGCGCTCCGCTGCAGAAGAGCAGGAGCCCACCCGGCCCCACAGCCGCGCCTCGCACAAGCCCGTAGACTGGGACGCAACTTCCGCGCAGCCTCTCGAAGTCGCCAGCAACTCTGCTGTTGTTTCACCCGCCGGCAAACCGCGGGTCGCGCTCTTTTTCATTGCCAGCCATACTGGCCAGGAAGTCAAGCGGTCTGCCGCCGGCGCTGAAGGATGGGTGCTCGACCCGTTCAGCCACCAGGCCGTCGCCACTCATCTCGAGAAGGTGGGCGAGCCGCTTGTAAAAGCCTTCGGTGACACTCCGCCCTACGCGATATTCTCCGATTCGCTTGAGGCCTACGGAGCGGACTGGACCCCGAATCTCCCCGCCGAATTCAAGAAGTGGCGCGGCTACGACCTCATTCCACACCTGCCCGAACTCATAGCTGGAGGCACGCCGGAAGCCGAGACCATCCGCCACGACTATGGCCGCACCCTGACCGAGCTGATCAACGAAAACTATCTGACCCAGATCAACAATTGGGCCATTGCACACCACACAAGGTTCCGCTCGCAAACCTACGGAGAGCCGGCCGTCAGCTTCTCAAGCCAGAGCCTCGTGGGCCTGGCTGAGGGGGAAGGTCCGCAGTGGCGCGCCTTTTCTACTCTTCGCTGGGCCACGTCCGCCAACCATGTGTTCGGCCACGAAGTCAGCTCCGGCGAGACTTTCACCTGGCTCCACTCGCCCGTTTTTCGCGCCGTACCTCTCGATATGAAGACCGAAGCCGACGTCGACTTCATCATGGGTGAGAATCTGCTCTTCTTCCACGGATGGCCTTACTCTCCGCCGCAGGCGGGTGATCCCGGATGGTCGCTTTATGCTGCCGCCGTCTTCAACAATCACAATCCCTGGCATCCGGTCATGCCCGCGGTTACGAAGTACATTGCCCGCATCAGCTATCTCCTGCGCCAGGGTCGGCCTGCGAATCAAGTGGCGATCCTGCTTCCCACCGATGACGCGTGGGCCAGCTTCGCTCCTCCTGCCGTCACGGTTACCGGAGCCATGCAACAGCTCATCACCCCGGCGCTGATGTCCGCTATTCTCTCCGCCGGATATAACCTTGACTACATCGACGCCGACGCCATCGACAAGGTTGGCATCAACCATCCGATCCTGGTTCTTCCGCCCACTGACCGCGTTCCGCTCCAGACATTGAAGAAAATTGAGGCGTTCGCCGCTGCCGGAGGCAAGGTGATCTCCGTCGGCCGCGCTCCGTCTCTCGACGCTGAGGGTAAGCCACTGGCTGCAGTCACAGAGTTGTCAAAGCAGCTCTTCGATCCTGCGAAGTCCACCTTTGTTGCCGATGCGGGCCTGCTCGGCGAAGCCCTTCATGCTGCCGCCGCGCCCGACTTCAAACTCGAAGTCACCGGCGGCTCTGTGGCTGATGAATCTATGAAAGACCAACTCGGGTTCATTCGCCGCAAGTTGCCCTTCGCCGATATCTACTTCATCGTTAACACCGGCAATCAGGAGATTGACACGACTGCGACCTTCGTCACCACCCATAAATTCGGCGAGCAGTGGAATCCCGATAACGCCGCATCCGCGCCGGCCTCAGCAAACGGGCAGTCCCTTCATCTGGCTCCCTATGAGTCCCGCGTCTTTGTCTTCTCAGACTCCCAGCCCGCCGCCAAATCCGTCTCAACGGACGTGCCATTTTCCCAGCTTGCCGATCTGAGCAACGATTGGAAGGTCACCTTCACCTCCACAGGGAAAACAGAGATGGAGCAAACACCCGCAGACTGGATAGCTGATCCTTCCACGCTTCACTACTCGGGCGAAGCGGTTTATTCGCGCGATTTCACGCTTACAGCGCGCCCTGCCGGTCCGGTGCTTCTTGAAGTTGAAGGCGGCAAACCCCTGCCCGGTTCGCCCAACTCTCCGCCAGAGCAACAGCCCCTTGGTGCGAACGGGCTGCCTGATCCGCACATCACCCGGCCCGGCCACGGCATGCGTGCGTTCTACGATCCACCCATCCGCGCGGCAGCCCTGGTCACCATCAATGGCCAGGCTGCCGGCGCTCTCTGGCACCCGCCCTACCGCCTCGACATCTCGAAATTTCTCAAGCCGGGCCAGAATCATATTGAGATTCATGTCTACAACACGGCTCTCAATGCTTGGTCGGCGCAGCCGGCCCACGACTACCAGCCGCTCATCGCAAAATATGGAGATCGATTCCAGATGCAGGACCTCGACCAGGTCGAGCCCATCTCTTCCGGGCTGCTCGGCCAGGTTCACCTCATCACCCAAGGCTCAAATTGACGCTGGGTCACTGATCGCGTGACACAGCTGCCGCGTAACCATAAAGTGGTGGAAAGCTCACCGTGCGGAGCGGCACCAGCACAAAGAACAGGGGTGGAACTTTAATCCGCCTCCACCATTCGTTTGGGCCGGAAGCGGGGTTTCTTCATCACGTAGCCAATCGGAATCAGGCATACGAGCAAGACCACGAGCACATGCACAGTATCGATATAAGCCAATGTGCGCGCCTGTTGCAGCATCTGGTTGTAAATTCGCGCACCGGCAGCAGCCACGGCATTGGCCGGTGAGACCGGGCCTGCCTCAAGCGCGCGCGCCATCGCCTGCTGCATCGATCGCAATTGAGGGGAGCCGCTATACGCGTGAGCGGACAGGAACTGCTGGTGGACCTGGGCCCGCCTTACCAGCATCGTGCTGATAAATGAAACACCAATGCTCCCGCCGATATTGCGCGCCAGAGCCGTCAACCCTGAGACCTCGTTATTTTTCTCCTGCGGAACGCCTACATACGACATGACACTGATGGGCACAAACAGAAAAGGCATTCCCAAGACCATCACGACGCGCCAGCTCACGGCATTCCAGAAGCTGATTCCGAGATAAAGATCGCCAATGCGCCAGATGCCAAAGGAGAGAAGCGCGAATCCGATCGTAATCATCAGCCGTGGATCCATCTTCTGGCCAAGCCAGCCGACAATGGGCAAGAGAAAGATGAGCGCCAGTCCGCCTGCCGAGAGCGCCATGCCGGCGTCAGTGGCTGTATAGCCCAGCATCTCCTGCAGGAACTGCGGAATCATTACCGTCGTGGAATAGAGCGCAGCGCCGATCACCACCATCACAATCTGGCTCATGGCAAAATTGCGCCTGCTGTAAAGAGATAGATCGATAATCGGATGCTCCGCTGTTGCTTCACGGTAGAGAAGCGCAATCAGCCCGCAGGCAACCAGTGTCGCGCAGACAACGATCAGATGCGAACTGAACCAGTCGTCTTCCTGCCCCTTGTCCAGCATGATTTGCAAGGCGCCGATGGTCAGCGCCAGTAAGCCGAGCCCGATGCCATCTACGCTGCCCACGCGCTTGCGCATTCTCTTCAGGTAGGGCGGGTCCTCTACGATGCGGTTTGTCAGCAGCACGGATATTAAGCCTACGGGGATGTTCAGGAAGAAGATCCAGCGCCACGTGTAATTATCTGTGATCCAGCCGCCGATCGTCGGTCCAATGGCTGGGGCAACCACTACCGCCATGCCATAAATTGCAAACGCGAGACTTCGCTTTTCCGGTGGAAAGGTGTCGGCCAGGATGGAGCGTTCGCTGGGTTGCAGCCCGCCGCCCGCCGCTCCCTGGATCACCCGGAAAACAATCAGCATGGTGAGAGAGTTCGCCAGTCCGCAAAGAAACGAAAAAACCGTGAACAGCACAACGCAGCTCATGTAAAAACGCTTGCGGCCAATCCGGTTCGCGATCCAGCCGCTGATGGGCAGCACAATCGCGTTCGAGACAAGATAGGAGGTGAGCACCCATGTAGCTTCCTCATAGCTTGCGCCCAGTGTCCCTGCAATGTGCGGCAGAGCCACGTTGGCGATGCTCGAATCGAGCGCCTCCATAAAGGTCGCCAGCGTGACCGTAAAGGCGATCACCCACGGATTGAAGCGCGGCGTCCAGTGCTCGTAGTGAAATTCGTTGTCGGAGTCCCGCTCTTTGGCCGCTAAATCGGCCGAAGGCTGTACCATGCCTGCTCCCTGAGTAATTTCGATGTAGCCGCGCCATGGATACGGTCAGGCCGCAGGTTTGATTGTAAATTGGCGCAGGCGCGAGGGCGGTTCCGCGTTTATGAACGCCTTTTCCCGCTACGCTGCAGGAACTATGTCGGCGGCTTCAGGGGCCAAATGGGCAGAATATCTGCGCAGCATCCAAGCCCGCGAGAATCAGGGCTGAGAAGGTGCGCCACGCGGTGGCCGGGTCATCAGGTCGAGATAGAGCGCTTTGAACTTCTCGATATTGAACTCCCAAACTACATTGACCACGCGCGCATCCGGCGGTGGAGTTGGCTTCTGCCTGCCAGGTTCCGGCTTGTCCGGCCACGGAATCCCGTTATAACCCCTGGGCGTCTCATCCCAATAGGAAGAAGCGCCGTAATCCATCCCCTCGGAGAGATCGACGTCGACATAATAGCGGCGCGTCTCGGTCACAATCGAGGGATCGATCAGATAGGCGGCCATCAACTCGTCAGGCATGCGAAACCATGGCAGTGGCTTGCCCTCTTGGTAGGGCTTTACGACAGTGTCCGCATAGAGCTTCGCAATCGGCGCATTCTCCCCGGCTGCGATGGCTTCCGCCATCTCCGGCGTCCTGTGCACTTTCTCCGAGACATCGACTGAAAAGACCGTCATCTTCGGCCACGGCGCATGCAGAACAATCCTGGCTGCGTGCGGATCGTAGAGCACATTGACCGTCTTCGGCTGAAAGGCCGGGCTCGTGCCCATGAAAACAATCTCCTTGGTTAACGGCACGATGTCCGGCGCCAGGCTGATGGCCAACGCGACGTTGGTGAGCGGGCCGCCGCAATAGAGCGTGATCTGGTGAGGATTCGCGCGGATCGTCCTGATCATGAATTCAGCCGCCGTGCCCGCCTGGGCCGCAGTCTTCGCGAATCCGCCCGGCGGAGCCTCCACGTCATCCGGTCCCGGACCGAACTCGGAGTATGCGCCCAGATAGGGATCTGTTCTGCTGCCGCCGTAAAGTTGCGCAAGACGCAGCAGCGTGTCGCGCGATTGCACAAGCGGAAGCTCAGCCCCCATGTACACCGGAACATCGCTGCGCCCTTCCATCTCAAGGAGCTTGAGCGCATCCGCGGTCTCCTGCTTCAACCATCCGTCGCCCGTGATCACAGTCACGCCCATGACTTGTACGTTGGGCGCCTGCAACAGCATGGTGAGCGGATCGGCGTTTACGCCGATGACGCCGCTCAAGTCCTCATCGAAGATGATCTTCGTAGCATTGGACTGCGCATTCGCACCCTGCGCGCTTGCGCCGGCAGCAAGCAGTGGCGCAAGGAGCAAAGCAATGATGGGAACACGATGCTGTCGCCGCAAATTCGTCTCCGTGATCTAGATCTGTCACCGGCGCACAAGGCAAAGCCATGAAGAGCACGCGATAAGACTCATATTACCGAAAGGTGGAGCGCGGCGCTTCGGGAGGAAAATTCCGGTGGTGCAAATAAGCCGAACAGCAGGCCATGATCATCGATGTCGCTGGGCTTATTTGAAAATCCTGCCGGCGAAATAAGCTCGTGTGCGCTCGACTGCCCAAGAGCCAGCAAGGCCCGATCCGAGCATCGGCAAAGGACCCTGACGCTCGCGCTAGGCTTCACTTTCCAGGTACGCGTCCACGCAACATATATATTGAAAGGCCGTGTTCGCTCGCAGTTTTTTTGAAGCAGGTCAACATTCCGCGACAACTTGGTCTGGTAAAAATCGAGTCTACTGTCGATGCAGCCGGAGAATTTATTTCGAACAGAGGACGCAAGACCGTCTCATTTTTTTTTACATCGACTCTAGAATGCTCGAAACGAGAGGCCGATAGAGTGCCCGTAACAACCACCTGCTCCTGATAACGATTCTGGACCTCTTACGTAGTCGGAAGCGGTTCGGCGCAGGCGGAATTCGATAAAAGGAGCAAGAATCATGCTGAGCATTCTCAATAGCATCTCGTCTCTCACGGCGGAGAACGCACTCTCCTCCACGCAGGCCAGCCTGCAGAAAACACTCACCGAGCTGTCGACCGGCTTGAAGATCAACTCCGGTTCCGATGACGCTGCCGGCCTTTCGATCGCGAATGGCCTTGAGGCGAACATCTCAGCCCTCACCCAGTCCAGCCAGAATGCTTCGGACGGCGTCGGCCTCCTGCAAACCGCTGACGGCGCCCTGTCACAGGTCACCACGCTGCTCAACCGCGCTGTAACGCTGGCCACCGAGGCTTCCACCGGCGGCCTCTCCACCAGCCAGGCAACCGCTCTGGACACCGAATATCAGTCGATTCTGACGGAGATCGGCAACATCGGATCGACGACCAACTACAACGGCGAAGCGATCTTCGGCACAACCTCGGCCGTGTTCACCAGTGACGGCACGACCAGCGGCAGCAACACGACCTCCACGGCCATCGGCGCACTGACGACGACCGCTCTGGGTTTGACCGGCACTGACCTTACCTCGACAACCACCGCGCAGACCGCGTTGACTGACATCACGGCAGCCATCAGCACAGTTGCTGCAAACCGCGGTTCAGTCGGCGCCGCTGTGAACCAGCTGACCGCTGACTCCAACGTGGAAAGCACGGAAGTTACGAACCTGACCAGCGCCGAGAACAGCGTGCAGAACGCTGACATCGGCCAGACCGTCGCCCAGATGACCCAGTACAACGTGCTGGAGCAGACGGGCATGGCAGCCCTGTCGCAGTCCAACCAGGCGCAGGAAGCTGTTCTGAAGCTGCTGCAGTAAACCAGTTCACCTAACCTTACCTCCGAGGGGCGCCATACGGCGCCCCTGTTTTTTGGCAAATAAGCCTGTATTTTTGCGCAGGGAATGCCGATAGAGAGCGTGGCAAAAGGAATCGAGTCGACACGGTCGAGATTCCGCAGTTCCCGCAGGAAAAGGAAATTTATGAGCTCTATTTCGGCATTGGACTCTCTGCTTTCTTCGGGTTCTTCCTCGTCGTCGATCGACCTGAGCTCGATTCTTGAAGCAGCGATGGGCGCCTCTTCGCCCGGCCTCGATGTAACGGCTGCGGTCAACTCGGCCGTGACGGCCGCCGAAGCGCCTGAGCAGGCCTGGGAGTCGCAGGAAGCCACGCTGCAGAGCCAGTCCAGCGCATTAACCCAGATCCAGACCGATGCCACCAATCTCGATAATGACGTGCAATCGCTGAACAGCATCACCGGCCCGCTTTCGGCCCGCACAGTCACGTCATCGAACTCCGATGTCGTTGCGGCCTCGGCCGCCTCCGGCAGCACGATCAGCAATCACGTTGTTGTCGTCAATAGCCTCGCCACCACAGCCTCCTGGACCTCAGGAACCTACGCCAGCATTTCCACGGCGCTGCCAGCCGGCAGCTTCACCATCACCACCGGCAGCGGCTCCTCGGCTACCATCACGACCGATGGGACGGACACGCTGTCGGACGTGGCGAACGAGATCAACAATGACAATCTGGGCGTGACCGCCGACGTAGTCACTGACGCCAGCGGCTCGCGGCTGGCCATCGTCGCGGGTAGCTCGGGTAGCTCGGCAAACTTTACTGTTGATGATTCTGCGTCGCCGAGTTTCGGATTTACGCAGGCCGTGACCGGCGCAAATGCCGCGCTCACGGTAGACGGCATTTCCATATCGAGCGCCTCCAACACCGTAACCGGCGCGGTGCCCGGCCTCACCTTGAATCTTCTCAGCGCCGATCCCGGAGTCCAGGTGAGCCTTGGGGTAGCGCAGGACGTTACCCAGGCTACCAGCGCCATCAACCAGTTCGTGAGCGATTACAACACCGCAATCTCCGATCTGAACACCCAGTTCACTTACACGTCTGGCTCTGGCGAGGGCGTGCTGGCAAGCGATTCGACCATCCGCAACCTGCAAAGCTCACTGCTTTCCGCGCTTGACTACACATATACGCCGACTTCAGGGACCACAACCATTCCGAATCTCTCCTCGCTGGGCATTACTGTGGGGAACGACGGCACATTGAGCGTGGATTCTTCCACGCTCCAGAGCACCCTGCAGAGTAACTTCAGCGATGTGCAGAACTTTTTTCAGGGCGCCTCTTTCAATGGCTTCGCCAACTCGCTCGATCAGCAGCTAACCAGCTTTATCGCCCCTGGAGACGGAGCTTTTACCGTCGATCTGCAAAGCATGAGCAGCGAGTACACCGATCTGCAGACAGACATCACCAACTTCCAGACGAACTACATTGCACCGTTGCAGACGCAATTGCAGAGCGACTACAGCCAGGCCGAGATTCTGCTGCAGCAGTTACCGACAGAGATGAAACAGATCAGCGAAGAGCTGGGTGAAAACTCCTCCAGCAACTAAGGGACACTATGAATCAGACAGATTTGGCATATCGAAAGACCGCCGTCGAGGGCGCAAGTGGATTTGGCCTTCTGATTGCGCTCTACGACACTCTGGCCGGTGACCTGCGGCGGGCAGCGGCGGCGCAGCGCAAAGGCAACCTTGAAGAGCGGGCCAGGGAACTGAAGCACGCTCTGCTTGTGTTGGGCCATCTTGAAAACTGGATCGACGCCGGCAGCGGCGATCTTGCGCGGAAGCTGACCGCGTTCTACTCCCGGCTGCGGCGGAAGATCATCGAAGCTCAGGCTAAGCACTCGGCAGAGATCCTCGACGCACAGATAGCTGAGACGCTCCGCATCCGCGAAGTTTGGCAACGACTTGATCTTCGCATCGCGGCCCCTGGTCCGGAGATCCTGCCGCCGGAACGGACGCAGAGATACAATGCGCCGCTGTTGATGCAGATGGAGCAGAGCCAGCTGAGTTGGTCGGCTTAGAAAAAAGGTTATCGAGTGGGCAATTTTGGGCGCGTCTTGGACGCGCCCCTTTTTTTGAGCAAGACTGCCGTGCCGCGAGTGGCGCAGAGAGCGCAGTTGCACGGATAAGCGAGGGAATGAATGCAGTACCGGGGCAGCAAGTGCCGCACGACGCGTCTTAACTAGGCGCGGCCAAGTAATCGAGCAGCGTATTTGGCAAGACCTTGGCGGCAGCCGCAAGGATTGCGCTGTTGTCTGTCTCAGCCTGGCTCAACGCTGTGGCGGCCTGGGCCTCGTCCACTCCCACCAGATTGTTCTGGTGCGTGGTCAGCGTTACGGTGTCCTGTTGCAGGTAAGTCTCCTGCGAGTTCAACTGGCTTTCCGCATTGCTGTAAAAGCCTTGCGCCTGGCTGACGTAGCTGATGGCCGAGCTGACCGCCGAGGTAGCGGTGGAGATCTGCGATGAATTGCCGCTCTGGAGCGCAGACACAAGCGAGCTGAGCGCCCCCAGCACGTTGTTGCTGGAATTGGAGAAGACTTGGCTGCCAGGGAGGTTGACCTGAACGTTCAGGTTGTCGCCGACCGCGACCGAGTTCGAATCGTTGGTGCCGTTGTAGGCGTAGCCGGAAGCAGATGAGGAGTCCGCCGTATAGGGCGCCGTGGTAGATGAGGTTCCACCAAAAAGATACGTCCCACCGACGGACGTGTTTGCGTCGGACACCACGTTCGAAAGGATGCTCTGCACCTGCTGCGCCAGGGTGGCTAGGTTCGCGGACGTGTTCGTGCCGTTTGCGCCCTCTGTGCCCAGCGACACGGCTTGCGTGAGCGCCGTAGTCACCGAGCTTAATGCGGAACTGGCCGACTGCACGTTGGCGAGAACGTTGTTGATGTTCTTCGTGTACTGATCCACGTTCGCGGTTTCGAGCGTGTTCGCGACCATCTCGGCCGATGCGGCTGGATTGTCTGACGGTATGGTCACGCTCTTGCCTGTAGAGACCTCCTGCAGGGCGGTATTGAGCGTGGACTGGCTCTGCTGCAAATCAGCCAGAATATTGGGAACCATGTTGGAATTAACGCGCATATCGATTAGTAACTCTGCGTGGAGCCCATATCGAGGGTCACGGTGCTGAGAGCCTGAATGGTGCTCACGATGCGAGCCGCTGCTTCGTAAGCCGTCTGGTAGCGGATAAGGTTCGTGGTCTCCTCGTCAATGTTCACGCCGGAGACCGAGCTTTGCTGATTCGTGAGTTGCAGAATATTTTGGCCCAGCGCAGTTGATGTATCGCTGGCATTCGAGGCCGCGCTGCCTACCTGATAGACCAGGCTCGCATAGGCATTCGCGGCAGACTGGCCGGATGGCAGCGCATTGGTCAGCGCCGCGGAAAGATTCGCAACGTTGCCGTTGCTGCCTGAAGTGCCGTCAGAGCTCGCAGCAACCTGAGCGCCACTGGTGATCGCGACCGAAATGCCTGCGGCAGCGCCCGTGGTGCCTGATGGAACGCTGAAGAACGCCTGGCCTGTATTGCCGTTCGCATCGTAGCCCTGAGCCTGAGCTGTGTTGAAGGCAGTTGCGAACTGGCTCGCGAGTGTGTTCAGCGAGTTCAGAAAGCCGGGAATGATCTGGTCGCGAGTCTGAATCGCTCCGCCAAGCTGGCCGCCCTGGATGTCCGATGTGATGTTGTTGCCGTTCGAGTCCAGCACCTGCTGAAAGCCATTGGAGCCGGTGGTGGTTTGCAGGTTGTAGCTCTGCCCACCCATCACCAGAGGCGTTCCGTTGCCGGTGGTGATGACCTCGCCATTGCTGCTCTGCGATACGGAGATGCCGGTCAGCGTGGATAGCTGCTGCACCAGCTCATCGCGCTGATCCTCGATGGTGCCGCCATTTTGCTGCGCCATCACCGTCGGCGAAAGCTGTGCGTTCAACTGCGCGATCTGCTGGGTGAGGGAATTGATTTGCGCAACGGTCGTAGTCACCTGTTGGTCGGCGGCCGACTGAGCGCTGGCGAGGCCAGTCGCCGTGCTGTTGAACGATTGGGTCAGATTCTGGCCGGCCGTCAAAACGCTCTCCTGCGCGGCCGAGTTGGAGGGATTAGCTGAAAGCTGCGCAAGGCTGCTCGAAAACGCGCTCAGCGTGCTCGAGATATCTTCACCCGTGCTCGAAAAAAGATTCTGTATCGACTGCAGGCTGGAAGATTCGGTATCCGCGCCGCTCTGCAGCGAGGTCTGTTGCTGGATCTGCAGATTGAGCAGCTCATCGCGCACGCTCTCAATGCCGTCCAGCGAAACGCCGCCTCCTGAGACGGTGCCGCCGTTCAACTCTTGTTCGTTCTCGCTCATCTGCGCCACTTCGCGGGTGTATCCGGGCGTGTTGGAATTAGCGATGTTGTTGCTCGTGGCGGTGAGCGCGGCCTGGGTCGCGTCAAGGGCTTCCATGCCCGTCAAAAGAGATGTGGTCAAACCTCCCATGGCGATTACATCCGGCAGGACCAGGTCTGGTGTTTCAGCCTGGGGCCGGAAGCCTCCTGAAATTGCCCTTGGAACGAAGTGAACAGCGATGCCATTAACGCCACAGAGCGACTTGAATGCTGTAACAGGATGGAGTAGCGGAAATTGAGCCTCTGCAGCTCTCCGGTGGCGGTGCGAATCTCCCCTATGAGATCTGAATTGGCCGACAGGGGTGGAAGGGGATAGCAAGCCTGCGCTGAGGCGCTCAACTCGTCTGCCAATCTGCTGAGCTGAAGGCTCAACTCCTGCTGATTGGCGACGCTGTCCTCCAGTTCCTGAAGGTCGTCGCGCGACATGGCCGCCATGGCGCGTTCCAGCTCGGAGGCAAGAGACCGCAGAAGCTGGAGATGCTCTTCAGCTTTGACGCTCCGGGTTCTTTCGTCAGCCGCAATCATTCCTGGCCAATTCCTGTTCCGCCGTTACGGCGGAGGATCTGGGGCAGCCCTCGATCAGGCGGGCTCGTCGATCAGGCGTGTTCGTCGATCATCGCCCCGGCAATCTTGTCCGGGTCGAGCTGATACTGACCGCTGCTGATAGCCTGCTGCAGGCTCTGCACCTTGTCCTGGCGAACCTCGGGCGAGCTCATTGCCTCGCTCACCAGTGCGCCCACCGATCCCGAACCCGAGGTAAGCGTGGTCCGATCGCCGCTGCCGTCTGACTCCGGCGCCGAAATGTTCTGTGCATTGACCCGCTTCGAGGTCGGCTCATTGCCGATCTGACCGGCTGCCGAATTATTAAGATCGACTCTCATTGTGATCCCTTCTCTGAACCTGCGACACTATCGGCACCTTGCCGGCCGGAGTTTAATGGAAAGCTCAGATTTCCACCTGAATTCTGGTCCCCATGAGCCGGTTCGGCCGCCGGAGCGGCGCCATCTGCCTTTTCGGCCTGGGCCGTCATGGCTTTGGCGATCATTTTAGCAATTCCAATGCCACCGGAGGCTTCCATTGCCTCGGCCAGCGACTGCACGCCGAGTCCCAGCATCTGGTCGCGGCCGGCCATATCCTGGTCGTCGTCCTCCGCGCCCGGCACCGTCGCAAACGACTGCTCCGCCTGCCGCAGCCAACTGGAGAGCAGCATGGTCTCGAACTGCTTCGAGCCCTTCTCGATTTTGGCGGCGCTGCTCGTGCCCTTCATGGAGCTCAGTTGTTGGAGCGTCTGGGTCTCCTGCGCCTGCTGGACGTTCACCTGCGCGGTCATTCCGCCAAGGCCAATCGTGCTGCTGCCCATTACTGCACCTCCAGGTCGGCCTGCAGGCCGCCTTCCGCCTTGATCGCCTGCAGAATGGCCACCACGTCGCGAGC
>JBAUCP010000385.1:0-1621 GCA_049677625.1 Occallatibacter sp.
CATCACGACCAGTCCGCCCGCGGCCAATCCCGCCGCCATGCCGCTCTTCCACGCCGCATGGCTCTTCGCGGCCGGCATTGTCGTCGCGCACTGGCTCTGGCTGCGCCCCAGCCTGGTTCTCATCGCGCTCGCGCTCATCGCCGGCCTCAGTTGCGTCGCCGCGCTCCGCGCGCAGCGCATCGCGTGGCTGCCGCTCGCCGCTCTGTGGCTCCTGCTGGGCGCATGGTGCGCGCTCATGGAGCCGCAACCAGCCCCCGCGCCGGCACTGGCCGCGCTCTCTGACGATCTGCTCCGCACCGTTGAAGGAACCGTCATCGATACCGGCCCCATCCGCACAGAAACCGAGCAGAATGTCGACGAGCCCATCACCGAGTCACCCTCGCAACGCATCGACCTCCGCGTCTCCACGCTGGAGCAGGTCACTGACACCTCCGACGCGCAGCTTCCCGTCTCCGGCCGCGTGCGCCTCACCGTCCGCTGGCCCCCGGCAAATTCGCCTCCGCAGCCCTTCCGCTGCGGTGAGCGCATCCGCGCCGTAGTTCGCCTGCTCCCGCCTGAGACCTATCACGACCCCGGCGTCTGGAGCCGCGCCAGCTATCTCCTCGACCAGGGAATCACCTCCACAGCGACCGTCGCCATCGACCGCATCGCCGTCATCCGTATCGATGACCTCGGCCCATCCCGCGAAAGCCTGCTCGCCTGCCGCCTCAGCCAGGCTCAACACGCCGTCACCGCGCGCCTGCTCGCCCTGCCCGCCGCCATGGGCCGCCTGCCCGCGCCCTTGCGCCTCACGCCAGACGACGCTGCCATGCTCGCCGCCATGGTCGCCGGCGACCGCACTTATCTCACCCACTCGCTCCGCGTGGGCTTTGAGCGCACCGGCTCCTTTCACATGCTCGTGGTCTCCGGCTTCCATCTCGCCATCGTCGCGGGCTGCATCTTCTGGATCACCCGCCGCCTGCGCCTACCGCGCCTGCCGGCCACGCTCGTCACCATCGCCGCCTCATTCGCCTATGCGCTCTTCACCGGCTTCGCCACGCCCGTGCAGCGCTCGCTCTGGATGGTCACCCTCTACCTGCTCGCCCGCCTCGTCTATCGCCAGCGCAGCCCGCTCAACGTCATCGGCTTCGCCGCGCTCTGCCTGCTCGCCCTCAGCCCGCGCAGCCTCTTCGACGCCAGCCTGCAGATGACTCTGCTCGCCGTCATCGCCATCGCCGGCATCGCCGCGCCGCTTCTCCAGGCCACCGTGCACCCGTATCTCACCGCAACCCGCGACCTCCGCGTCATCGCCATCGACACAAATCTCGCGCCCAGGCTCGCACAGTTCCGCGTAACCCTGCGCATCTTTGCCGCGCACCTTGAGGCCGCCGCAAACCGCACCATCGCCGGCCGCGCATTTCCATGGACCATCCGCTTTCTTATCCGCCTGGTCGAGCTCGTCGTCATCTCCTGCGTCGTCGAGCTGGCCATGACGCTGCCCATGGCCCTCTACTTCCACCGCATCACGCTCTTCGCGCTGCCCGTCAATCTGCTCATCCTGCCCCTGCTCGCCCTGCTCCTGCCGGCCGCGCTGCTCATGCTGCTGGCGCTTCTCGTCTGGCCCGCCGCAGCCGTTGCCCCG
>JBAUCP010000386.1:0-6644 GCA_049677625.1 Occallatibacter sp.
TCTGCCTTGGTGTCGAGCGCGAAGTGACCCGCGTCGAGCACGTGCACCTCCGCCTTTGGCACGTCTTTGCGATAGCGTTCCGGCTCTCCCGGATCGAACGACAAATCGTGTTTGCCCCAGATAACCAGCAGGCTCGGCTGCTTCTTCTGCATCCATGCCTGCCACTTCGGATAATTCTCGACATTGGTGCGGTAGTCGTAGAACAGATCGCTCTGAATCTGCGCCTGCCCGGGCGAGTTCAGAAATGCATACTCATCGTTCCAAAGATCAGGATCATATAACTCGATGTTAGGATCGTCCCCGACATGCCGAGTCTTCGTCGCCGCCATTGACAACAGATTCTTGCGCAGCGCTTCCTCATGAGTGGGCCGGTCCGCCCAGAACGCCCGCCGGGTCGCCCAGTTTACCCCCAGCCCTTCGTTGTGCGCCACCGCATCTTGCACGATGAGCGCTTGCACTCGTTCTGGATGGGTCAAGACCATACGAAAACCAACCGGCCCGCCGTAGTCCTGCATGTAGAGCGTGTAACGCGACAAGCCCACCGTCTGCACGAAGTCTTCCATCACTGTGGCGATGTGGTCGAAGGTGTAGGGAAACTCTTTCGGGTCCGGCCAGTCGCTGTGCCCGAAGCCCGGATAATCTGGCGCAACCAGATGATATCTGTCTGAAAGCCGCGTCAATAGAGGCTGAAACATCCGAGACGACGGGAGACCATGCAACAAGAGAATGACGGGCGCATCTTTCGGCCCAGCTTCTCTATAGAAGATGGAGAGCCCATCGACCTTAACAGTGCGATAAAAGACCTGCTGTTCCATTGATTTGTCCTTTGTCTGGGCATTTATGCCAAGTGCGATGGCGAGCATCGGTGCCAAGGCTGTAATGCTCGCGAGGATCCAATATGTCGATCTCGTGGTGTTCATCCTTCCCCCGATCTACCCCGCGACTTCAAAGATCACTTCGAGCTCGACTGGCATCCCCAGCGGCAGGCTGGCAACGCCAATCACGAGCCGCACCGCCATCTTGTCGGCGCCAAATATATCGCGAAACAGATCCGATGCCGCATCCGCAACCCGCGGCTGGTCGAAGAAATCTCCCGACGTGGCCATGAACACGCCCAGTCGAACCACGCGCGTCACGCGATCGAGCGATCCCAGATGCTCCTTGGCCGCTGCCAACGCGCCCAAAGCGGCCGTGCGTACCGCATCCCGCCCCGTCTCCGCGTCCACTTCCTTCCCTAGCCGGCCAAGATACTTCGCCTTGTGATCCACAACTGGGAGCATGCCGCTCAGGAAGAGGAGATTCCCTGTCTGCAGTGCCTCGACGTAACTACCGAAAGGCGCTGGGGCGGCCGGAAGCTGAATGCCAAGGTCCTGCAACCGGCGCTCTGCGCTGCCGGGTTGCGAACCACTACCGGCTACCATCGGCCCACGTGCGCACCGTCGTCCACGTGCAGCACCTCCCCGGTTACGTGACTGGCTTCGGTCAGATAAACAACAGCTTCGGCGATGTCCTTCGGCTCGGAAATCGTGCCCATCGCTGACCGCGCCTTCAGGCTGCCCTTGTGTAGGGGCGTGTCCACAACGCCCGGCGCGACGGCGTTGAAACGAATCTTCTCTTTCGCGTATTCGTTCGCGAGGCTCAGCGTGATCGCATCGATGCCGCCCTTGGTCATCATCGGAACCGACGCCGGGACCCCGGCCATGGGGTTATCGGCCAGGGATGCGCTAATGCTGGTCACGCTGCCTCCCCTATCTTGAGCCAGCATCTGCCGCACAGCCAGTTGCGTGATGAAGACGAAGCCATCGAGGTTGGTGGCGACGAAGGCGCGAAGATCCTCGGCGGTGTACTCCGTGAATGGCTTCGAATAAAAAATGCCCGCGTTGTTCACTACATGATCGATCGAGCCGAACGTCTCGATCGCCGTTTTCGCCACTACCTCCGCAGTCTCTGCCAGGCTGATATCTCCATCTACCAGCGCCAGGTTGGAAGATGGCGCGCACCCCGCCTTCGAAATGCTTCGCGAGGTGGCCACCACGTTATAGCTGCGTTCCAGAAACGCCCGAACGATGGCGGCGCCGATGCCCTGTGAGGCCCCGGTGACGATGACTGTTTTGCCGCTTGCCATAAGTAACCTCCTCTTGTCCCTGTTAAACCCGCAGAACCCTTTCCATGCGTCCTTGACCCGGTACAAACAACACCGCATGCCTGCGCTTGCATCTGGAGAGATTCTCCTCGCCCCTGAGGAGATTCCGGACTTTGCATTGGCACACCGAGTAATCCATTGCGCGAGGCCCTTTCCGATGTTTATGCTGAAACCCTGTATTCTTCTTGAGTCATGAGTCGAATTGCCGCCTCGCGCAAAGTCATCGGATGCAAATGAGGGTCGACCCGCTCGTCGTAGAGCCAATCGTCAATCTCCGCGGATTCGCTTTCGAGCAGGAGGATTCTCGCCGCTCTCCACCGATGGCGGACAAAATCCGCCGCCTCGGCCGTCTTTCTTGAATGGGGATGGAGCACGAGGATTACGAGTGCATAAGCGTGCTCCTCGTGGGCGTACATGTCGGTGCAGGAAGCCAGGGTTTCCACGATCGCCGGAATGGATCGCAGAAGCTCTCGATGCAATTCATGCAGCGCCAGTACTGCGTCGACCAGAAGGATCCGAGGTGGTTTCTTCGCGGAGGCGACAAGGGGCTCATCGGCTCCATTCAACGCTGAAACCTCGGATGGTCCTCCCGATTGCGGGCGACGAGGATCAAAGCCTTCGCGCGCAAACCAATCGGCGTGGGGGCCGCTAACGCTGGAAGAGACGCCGCTTCTAATCGGTGCTGTGCCCTTCTGGGATGAAATCATGTGGATCTCCGGATTTTTCGATCGGCTCAACGATCTGAGTGCCGCGCACAATTCTTCGCTGAAGAGCAGAGATTGCTGTCCGCATCAAAATATCCTGCGCAGTCTGCCACTCAATCATCGGTCTGCTCGGCCACACAGCTAAGGATTTTATTGTGGCAGCGATGTATGCAGACGCAATATGAGACGAAGGTATTGACCGATACCTTAGTGCTGATTTGATGGACCACAGTCTTAGCGAAGACGGAGTGACGGATCGCAGTGCGCGCCCGAAGCCTACCTGGCCGGGCGCAAAGCGGACCCAGACGGGCGCGTCAGGCGGAGGCGGGCAGCAATGCTCACTAATCCTGCGAGGGATTCAGCTTGCATCTTTCGCATCATGCTGCCGCGATGTGCTTTAACCGTTATCTCGCTGATCCCCAGCTCGCTGCCAACCTGCTTATTCGGCAAGCCAACAACCACTAACGCCATCACTTCGCGTTCGCGAGCGCTGAGGCATGCGTACCGGGCTTTCAAAGCCCGGATCTCCGCGGAGCGGTCAACTAATGCCTTGCTGCGTGCCAGGGCATTGCGGATGGCATTCAGCAGAATTTCGTCATTGAACGGTTTTGTCAAAAACTCCACAGCTCCCGCCTTCATCGCCTGCACGGTTATCGGAATATCTCCGTGGCCTGTGATGAAGATGATTGGCATCTCATGCCGTTCCACCGCAACACGTTTCTGCAGATCAAGACCATTGAGTCCGGGAAGAGAGATGTCCAGTACCAAGCAACTTCGAACAGTTACGGGTGGATGGTCCAGAAATTTCTGCGCGGAAACGAATGTTTCCACGCCTAAGCCCTCATGGCGAAGCAAGAGTTCGAGCGATTCGCGAACAGAGATGTCGTCATCGACGACGAGAACAATTGACGGGCTCTCTGACATGGGCAAGGCCGCACTCCAAAATCAAGCGCACTCGAATGAGCCATTGTATATCTGCGAGATAGTTCCAGAGACAATGGTCATTTGACCTGAAACGCGGAATTCAGCGCCTCGAGCATCGCAGCATCACTGAACGGCTTGATCAAACATGCGATCGCACCCCGCTCGATTAGCCGCGAGCCTAACGTTTCGTCCCGTTGTCCGGTGATGAAAATAATGGGAATCCTGATCTTGCGACGATCCAATTCTCCCTGGAGTTCAGGCCCCCGCATTCCCGGCATGGCAACGTCGAGGATCAAACACTGGGTTCGCTCGATTGCGTCGGACGCAAGGAACTCTTCCGCAGAAGAGAATGTCTGAGACCCAAAACCGAATTCCTTGAGTAGATCTGGCAGCGATTCGCGGACCGATTCATCAACGTCAACGATTGATACAAGTGAGCGTGGATTCATCATGGATATCCCAGTCCGCACTTAAATACAAACTTCCTCAACGCGGAGAACCGTGCATTTCCTCCAGCGTCGATTGGCAAAGCCAGCGTACGCCCTCCGAACTGCCGCTCACAACTCTCAGGGCCGCCTATCAACTGTGCGACTGAGTCTGTCACCATAAGTCCCTTCTTGGCGACACCCCACAACACAATCATCCGCCGTGCAGCCGCCGGCGTCTATTGTACTTAGGTATTGGTTACCGGCCGGAAGCACACTCCCCCAAGTCGTTCTTCCTAACTGGGTTTTTTCTAACCCACCGCAAAAGGAAGTGAGAATGTCCTCCAGTTGCGGCCGTTGTCTTTTGCCAACTCGTTTGTCATGCCTATCCGGGCCACTTCCAGTTTCGAATCTCCTCCTTGTCGATGCCTTCGGTGTGAGCGTAGCTAATGCTCGCGATGATCTGACCCTTCAGCAATTCCTTGACGTGGGCTCCGACGGAACGCAGACGCGGGACACGATCGATGACGTCAATTGCTAAATAGAGCTATGATGCCGCGGGCTTACCAAAAAGCTTATGAATTTCGGATCCCTCCACTCTTCTGCCCCTGCATCGATTGCGAAGGTGCCGACCGATACCATCATCCAATAGACTCTTCACCCCACTTCTGGCTTAATAGCGATCGGTGGTAATGTGGGCATAGGCCTTCGAGCTTACGGCGGGCGATCGGGGCGTGTGCCATCTCTCTAAAGGCTTTTGAAGAGGGTATGAATTAGGCCTTGGTGGGCGCGAGCAGGCGGCAGAAACAGCCCAGCGCGACGAATTCCGGTTTCTTTCATCGAACTGTTCACTGATGCTTGTTTGCCCAACTTGGAGATGAGTCATGAAAGCAATTGTTGTCCACGAATATGGCGGTCCGGAAGTACTGAAGTTCGAAGAGTACCCTGACCCGGTTCCCGTTCGGGGCGAAGTGCTTGTGCGGGTCGCCGCGGCGAGCGTGAATCCGATCGACTACAAGCGCCGTGCGGGATTAACCAAGGATTTTTATCCCATTCACTTCCCGGGCCTCATAGGAGTCGATGTGGCGGGGACCGTGGTGGAGGTTGGACCGGGAGTTGAAGCCTTCACTGCCGGCGACCGGGTCTTCGCAATTGCGGACAACACGTACGCCGAACTCTGCATGGTGAAAGCGGACGTTCTAGCGGACATTCCCGAGGGCCTTGATTTGATCGCGGCGGCAGCGTTGCCGCTGGTGACGGTAACCGGCAACCAGCTGCTTGCGGCTACGGGAATCGAAGCGGGCCAGACGGTCCTGGTTGTGGGCGCAGCAGGAAATGTCGGACGTTCGGCAGTATTCACTGCGAAGCATCGCGGGGCTACTGTGATCGCTGGTGTTTTGAAGAAGCAGATGGATGAGGCGAAGACAGTTGGCGCTGATCAGGTGGTCGCAACCGACGACGAGAGCGCAATTGCGAATCTTCCGCCGCTCGATGCGGTAGCGGATACCGTCGGTGGAAGAACCGCCGCGAAGGTGATCGCCAAGGTCAAGCCGGGGGGGGTGTTTGCTTCGGTTGCCGGAACGCCGCAGAACGCCGGGGAGTACCCATCTGTAAAGGCAGTGTTCGTCTTCTCGCATTTCGACAGGGACACGCTCCAATTCATGGCCGAAGCGGTGCGAGATGGCAAGTTAGTAATCCCTATTAGCGAGGAACTGCCACTCAGCGAAGCGGCCAAGGCTCATGCGGCAGCGGAAAAGGGCGGTATAGGTAAAATCTTGCTGCTACCGTGAACACCCGCGTGACATGCAAGGTCTAAGGGAAAATCGAGATGAAGAGAAGTCAGCGCGGAATCAATCCCGCTTCGAAACCAAGTGGCCACGGTTGTGTGGAATGCCTCGCATCGCCGGGGGGTTGGTGGTTTCATCTCCGCCGGTGTGCGGAGTGTGGGCACATCGGATGCTGCGACAGTTCTCCGAGCCAGCACGCATCCAGGCATGCGGCGGCGACGGGGCATCCGATCATTGTCAGCTTTGAGCCGGATGAAGACTGGTTCTACGATTACGAGAAGCAGGGGATGATCGAAGGTGTGAACTTGCTTCCGCCGCATTCGCATCCGGAGGATCAACCATCACCTGGACCGGCCGGAAGGGTACCAGCTAACTGGGAATCGCTGCTGCACTAGCTGGCGTCGATCGATTTTTTATGAATGGGAGCGGGACTGGGGACATCGTATTTGTAATAAGCACGGTATCGAAAGGAGTCATCGATGGACGCTGTACAAGTCGAACAGAAGAGCTATGAGATGCCCCCGCACGAGGGGTTCACCGTCGCACATTTCCTCACCGTCGCCGACATCGACCGGTCGGCTCACTACTACGAAAAGGTCTTCGGCGCTCGGATTTTGAGCCTGGGCGACGGCAACGCGCCTGCGTACCTTCTGCTTGCGAA
>JBAUCP010000387.1:0-2147 GCA_049677625.1 Occallatibacter sp.
GAAAACAGCCGCGAGACAACCCAGGAAGACCATGACGAGACGATTGCGCTCTGACGGAGAAAATGCGGCTTGCTTGAAGACGCCGATGTCGATGGAGAAGAGACCGCAGAGGATATAGAGCGACAGCAATCCCAGGCCGATGAACCAGCTTCCATGGAGATTGATCCAGAGACAAAAAAGCGGCGGCAGAAGCCATAGCAGGCGTGTTCTGCCTCGCTCCGCGGCCTCGATGATGATCATCTCCGCCGAAAGCGCCAGATAGGCAATCACGATCGTCCGCGCTCCGCCGTTGATCGCCATCAGCGGAAAGCAGAGAACGGCTGTCCAGAAGGCAGCTCCCTTGTGGCGCGAAATAGAGCAACTGCGAAAGTAGACAAGCAGTAAATTCGCCGCGAAAGCGATCACGGCAACAAGATGAACTCCAACCAGGCCGAAAAGCAGATAACCCACCCAGTAAGGCACTTCGGAAAGCCATTCCGGGTTGATCCAACTGGCTCCGCGAACGGTGAATGAATAGAGATCGACGCGCATGAAGTGGTGAGTTGTGAGCAGAAGGCGCGCATCCATCAGGTGCCACCACAGATCCGTATCCTTCACCAGCTCGCTTCCGTCGCTCATGGGACCCGCAAGGGCTGCGGCCAGAAACACCAGAAGAGCGGCATTCATCAAATCGCGGCCGAAAACGCGTTTGAAAGCTTGGGCCAGAAAACTAGGCGCGCCACCAGCGGTGGCGGGTGCGAGGGGCTTTTCCGGCTCAATCCGCGAAGACATTGCCCTAGTTTATGGATGGAACGGCGAAGAAGTAAACAACTGGATGCAATCTAAGTGGAGATCACGGCTGATCCGGCTTGAATGTGCGCGTCAGCTCAGAAACATGCAATCGCCGTAGCTGAAGAAGCGATAACGAGCTTCGACGGCGTGGCGATAGGCGGCCAGGACGCGCTCGCGGCCGGCAAACGCGCTCACCAGCATGAGCAGGCTCGACTGCGGCAGATGGAAGTTGGTGAGCAGCGCACCAACCAGGCGGAATTCGAAGCCCGGCGCGATGAATATCTCGGTTTCGCCGGCGTGCGGCTTGAGTTCCCTGCCCGCTGCCTGCCGGGCTGCGGACTCGAGCGTGCGCACCACCGTGGTGCCTACCGCAACTATGCGCCGGCCCTCGCGCACGGCGCGGTTGATAGCATCGGCCGCAGCAGAAGACAGCGTGTAGCGCTCGCGATGCAGGCGAACGTCCTCGACTCTTTCCACGCGCAGCGGCGCAAAGGTGCCGAGGCCGACGTGCAGCGTGACGCGCGCCACTTCGATTCCGTTCGTGGAGAGCGTCTTCAGAATTTCATCGGTGAAGTGCAGGCCTGCCGTGGGTGCGGCCACTGAGCCGCGTTCGCGGGCAAAGACCGTCTGGTAGCGCTCGCGGTCAGCCTCCGCATCGTCGCGATGAATGTACGGCGGCAGCGGCATGTGGCCGATGCGATCGAGGACGGCGAAGAAGTCGTCGACCGGCTCGAACTCGAGCAGCCGCTCGCCAAACTGGCCGCGCTCCAGGACCTCGGCTTCAAGAAGCGTTTCACCCGAAGGCGCGGGAAAGACCAGCCGTTCGCCGTTGGCGACCTTTCTGCCGGGCCGCACGAGCGCGCGCCAGCGATTGCCGCCCGCGGGTTCGGTGAGCATCACTTCGATGCGGCCGGTGGGCCTTTCGCGCTCGCGCACCAGCGTGCGCCGGGCATAGAGGCGCGCAGGAATCACGCGGCTGTCATTGAGCACCAGCAGGTCGCCGGGCTTGAGGAGCGAGGAGAGTGCCGCAAAGGTGGAATCTTCGAGCGCACCGGTCGCGCGGTTCATCACCAGCATGCGGCTCAGGCCGCGCTCCGCAGGAGGCTGCTGCGCGATGAGTTCTTCGGGCAGATCGAAGTCGAAGTCGGAGACGAGCAGTTCATGGCCGCTCTCGATTCGTTCGCGCGCCTCAGTCATTGCGCGGCCTTCCCCAGGTGCGCCAGCGCACGCAGCCGCGCACGCTCGATTGCCGCATTGAGCTCTTCGCGGCTCGCTTCAAAATCCTCTTCTGCCAGGTCCGCGGGAATGTGCGTCCAGCGCGCCCAGCTCACCACGATGCGCGTGAACGGCCACGGCACCAGGAAGCGGTCCCATGA
>JBAUCP010000388.1:0-19731 GCA_049677625.1 Occallatibacter sp.
ATCTGGTCCTGACAGGCTGGTATGACAGACTGAAAGCAGCTTTCCTTAGCATGTAACTCGCATCGCCGAGTAGGTTGTCAGCGGTAGTTGAGGAGTGGGTTTCTATGGAAATTAGCTATGTACCCAACGCGAAGCGTTACGATCACGCCACCTTTCGCCGCTGCGGACGGTCGGGACTGGTATTGCCGCCCATTTCGCTCGGCCTGTGGCAGAACTTTGGCGGGGCTGATGTCTTTGAGACTGGCCGGGCGATGATTCGCCGCGCCTTCGACCGCGGCGTGACGCACTTCGACCTGGCGAATAACTACGGGCCGCCGTATGGCTCGGCCGAGGAGAACTTCGGCGAGATTCTGCGCAAGGACTTTCGCGGGCTGCGCAATGAGCTGGTGATCTCGACCAAGGCGGGATGGGATATGTGGCCGGGGCCATACGGCATTGGCGCATCGCGCAAATATCTGCTGGCCTCGCTCGACGACAGCCTGAAGCGCATGGGCCTCGATTACGTGGACATCTTCTACGCGCACCGGCCATGGGAGAACGCCCCGCTCGAGGAGACGATGGGCGCGCTGGCGTCCGCCGCGCAGCAGGGCAAGGCGCTCTATGTGGGCATCTCGTCGTACAGTCCGGAGCGCACCCGCGAGGCCGCGCAGATCCTGAAGAGCATGGGAGTGCCGCTCCTGATCCATCAGCCTTCCTACTCGATGCTCAACCGGTGGATCGAAACAGGACTGCTTGCCGCGCTCGATGAGCTGGGCGTGGGCTGCATTGCGTTTTCTCCGCTGGCGCAGGGCCTGCTGACCAGCAAGTATCTGAAGGGCATGCCGGAGAGCTCGCGGGCAACGGCGCAGAACTCGTCGCTGCTCGGGGGATTTTTGAGCGCAGAGAATTTGAAGCGCGTGCGGACTCTGAACGAGATTGCGAACGCGCGCGGTCAGACGCTGGCGCAGATGGCCATTGCGTGGGTGCTGCGCGACCGGCGCGTGACCACTGCGCTGATCGGCGCGCGCAATGTCGCGCAGCTCGATGACTCGCTCGACGCGGTGAAGAAGCTCGAGTTCAGCGATGCGGAGCTGGCCGAGATCGATCGCCACGCCGAGGAGTGCGGCATCGACCTGTGGAAAGAGGCGCGGGAGACGATGGCCTGAGGCGCCGCGATATCATTGAGTCCCGCTCGCCCCGCAGGCATCAAAGGTTATCGGGGTCACCAGGAGCAGACGATGATCATCGGCGTTCCCAAAGAGATCAAGGACAACGAAGCGCGCGTGGGCGTGACGCCCGCCGGCGTAAAGGCGCTTACCGAGGCCGGCCACGATGTGCTGGTGGAGACCCAGGCCGGCGCGCAATCCGGATTCCCCGACGAGGAGTACCAGAATGCCGGCGCGGAGATGGTGGGCGAGGCAGGGTATGTCTGGGGCAAGTCCGAGATGGTGGTCAAGGTCAAGGAGCCGACCGAGAGTGAGTACGTGTTTTTCCGCGAAGGGCTGGTGCTGTTCACCTATCTGCACCTGGCCCCGCTGCCCGCGCTTACCGACAAGCTGCTTGAGTCGAAGGTGATCGGGATTGCGTATGAGACGGTACGCGACCGGCGCGGAACGCTGCCGCTGCTGGTGCCGATGAGCGAAGTGGCGGGGCGGATGAGCGTGCAGGTGGGCGCGACGTATCTTGAAAAGGAGCGGGGCGGGCGCGGCATTTTGCTGGGCGGCGTGCCGGGCGTGCCGCCGGCGCACGTGACGATTCTGGGCGGCGGAATCGTAGGCACCAACGCGGCGCGCATCGCGCTGGGCTTCGGCGCCAAGACCACGTTGATCGACATGAATCTGAACCGGCTGCGCGAGCTCGAAGACATCTTCGGCGGACGGCTCTACACGCTGGCCTCGAACAGCTACAACATTGCGCAGGCCACGCGCGAGGCGGACCTGGTGATCGGCGGCGTACTGATTCCGGGAGCCACTGCGCCCAAGCTGGTGACGCGCGAGATGGTCTCGCGCATGAAGCCCGGCGCAGTGATTGTGGATGTGGCGATCGACCAGGGCGGATGCGTGGAGACGGCGCGGCCCACCTCGCACTCGAATCCCAGCTACAAGGTGGATGGCGTGGTGCACTACTGCGTGACGAATATGCCGGGCGCCGTGCCGCATACGTCTACGCTGGCGCTCACGAACTCGACGTTTCCTTATTTGCTGCGGCTGGCGAACCTGGGCGCGCGCGCGGCGCTCAAACAGGATGCCGGCCTGGCCGAAGGGCTGAACACCTGGATGGGTACGCTGACCTATCGCGGCGTGGCGGAGAGCCAGGAACGCGCGTGGACGGCGGCGGCGAGCGTGATTGCGTAAGGAATGGAAATAAGAAGAGGTCGCGCCGTCCCACCCTAGCCGCAAAGACAACTACGCGGCTAGGGTGGGGCACCCCAGTATTCGGCGTGATTGGCTGAGGGCAGATGGCAACAGGCGGTTGCCTTACAATGATCCTTCCATGGGAGGGACATGTGAAACGCCGCCAGTTTCTTGCTGCATCGCTTTCAACTTCCGCTCTTGCTCTTGCCGGTGAGGCATCGGCGCAGGCGCCTCAAGGGCGCGCGCGCGAGTTCTATCAGATTCGCCGCTACAACCTGATGAGCGGCCCGCAACTGAAGCTCACGGAGAATTATTTTTCGAATGCGCTGATTCCCGCGCTGGGGCGCATGGGAATGGGGCCGGCGGGCGCGCTGAGGCTGGATATCGGCCAGGAGACGCCGGCCTATTATCTGATCATTCCCGGCCCATCCGCGGAGACGCTTGCCGCGCTCGATCTGAAGCTGGCCGAAGATCAAGCCTTCCTCGACGCCGCTGCGCCGTTCTGGAACGCGACCGCTACGGCGCCGGCCTTTCAGCGCGTCGAGATTTCGCTGCTCGAGGCATTCGCGGGCTGGCCGAAGCTTACGCCGCCGGCCGCCGCGGCCACCAAGGGCAAGCGCATGTTTCAACTGCGCACTTACGAGAGCCCATCGAACGGCGATCACGTGCGCAAGGTGGAGATGTTCCACTCCGGCGAGTTCGAGATATTTTTGAATGCGGGCTTTCATCCGGTCTTCTTCGGCGACACGCTCATCGGCTCGCGCATGCCCAATCTGACGTACATGCTTAGCTTTACCGACACGGCGGAGCTCGAAGCCAAATGGGATGTTTTCCGCAACGATCCGGCATGGAAGAAGCTCTCGACGAGTCCGCGGTTCGCCTACGACCAGATTGTGACCAACATCAGCAACCTGATGCTTAGCCCGCTGGATTGCTCGCAGGTTTAGTGGGCTCTGCTGGTCGAGCACCGCGTGATCGTTGGGCGTCGCCGAAGAACATTGCGCAATCTCGCATCGTCCCTACAGGACGGTCGGGACGTGCGGCTTGGCGCTTTCCCAGGGCTCTCGTCCGCTCGGCGGACTTCGCCCTGGGCTATTCTCGCCTGCTCCCTCCGGGAGCGTGTGCCCATCCAACGGATCCGCTACCCAACCGCGCCGTATGTTCGTGGGCGGAACTATAATCGCGGCATGTCGTTTTTGAGCGAACCCCGGCGGCGTTCGGTGGCATTCCTGGCTGTTGGAGTGCTGCTGTTTCTGGGGCTTCTGGGCGCGCTGAACGCGTTCAACACCTCGAACGTCCGGTTCCTGAATCCCGAAACATCGGGCGAGACGCTGGCCTTCACGGCGCTTACGTTCCTGGTGTTCCTGCTGCTGCTGTTGCTGCTGATGCTTCTGCTCCGGAACATCCTGAAGCTTTATGCGGACCAGAGCAGCAGCGCGCTGGGGGCGCGGCTGCGGACGCGCATGGTTGTTGGCGCAGGGCTCATCGCGCTCACACCCGCCGTGTTCATGTTCCTGTTCAGCTTTCAGCTCATGAACCGGTCGATCGACCGCTGGTTTTCTCCCAACACATCGCAACTGCGCGACGACTCCACCCGCGTGGTGCAGCAACTGGCGGAGTACGTCACCAGCAATGCGCGCGTGGAGGCGGAGTCGATTGCGGCGTCGACGGCGCTGGACCAGAGCGCGCAGTCGGTTCAGGATCTGCTGGTATCGCACCGCATCACGCTGGCCGGCGGATTCGCCATGATCTTCGGCAAGGATTCGGGTCTGCTTGCCAGTTTCCAGGCCCCCGTCGAATCGAGTCCTGCAAATCTCACGCCGTGGCTCGATCAAAGCGACCCCAGCGAGCCGGTTCCGCTGCATGGGCCGCTCTCGGTCGCGCTTCTGCTGGCGGCGCAGCGCAGAGATGGGCCGGTGGTCCAGTTGGCGGGCCAGGAGTATGCGCTGGGCATGGCGGTCTCCGGATCGGGTAAAGCGGTGGTGGTGGCGCTGCCCATGCCGGAGGGGTTGAGCCAGACGACCACGCAGATCCGCTCCAGCGCGAAAGAGTACTGGCAGCTCTTCCGCACCCGCAACGGGCTGCGGCACACCTACTTCCTGATGCTGCTGCTGATCACGGTGTTCGTGTTCTTTTCAAGCGTGTGGCTGGCTCTGTTCCTCTCCAAGCAGATCACTCGTCCGGTCGAAGCGCTCGGCGAAGCTATGGACCAGATTGCCGCCGGCCGCTATGAGCAGCGCGTCGCATCCACCGCCAGCGGCGAAATGGGCGACCTGGTGCGCTCGTTCAACCACATGGCGTCCGATCTGGAGGCGAGCCGGCTGCTGGCGGAGAGCTCTTCAGCGCAGTTGACGGCTGCCAACCAGGCCATCGAGGAGCGCCGGCGCGAGCTGGAGACGATTGTCGAAACCATTCCCTCGGGCGTGGTCACGCTGGATGGCTTCGGCATTGTGCTGCAATCGAACCGTGCCTTCGCGGCGCTGATGGGGCTTCGCGAGGATGTGGATTATACCGGCGACAAGATTGAGAGGCTGATGCCCGCCGAGTGCATCGATGACCTGGCCGGCGTGATCCGGCGCGGCCATCGCATGGGCGCCGCGTCCATTGAGACGGAGTTTCACGCGCGCGGCCGCACCAACCATCTGGCCATCACCAGCGCTCGGCTCGATCTGGCCAACGGGCAGACGGGCAGCGTGCTGGTCATTGAAGACACCACCGAGCTGTTGCGCGCGCAGCGGCAACTGGCGTGGAAGGAAGTGGCGCAGCGCGTGGCCCACGAGATCAAGAATCCGCTCACGCCCATCGCGCTTTCCGCCGAGCGCATCGCGCGCCACCTGGACCGCGGGCAGACCGACTCGCCCAACGTCATTCGCAAGTGCAGCGAGATCATCCTGGGCTGCGTGGGCACGCTGCGCACGCTGGTGGACCAGTTCTCGGCGCTGGCCCAGTTTCCCGCGCCGCAGCCGCGCGCCTGCGATCTGAACCAGGTGGCCGAGCAGGCGCTGGCGCTTTTTGCCGGCCGACTTGAAGGCATCACCGTGCAGCGCGATCTGGAGCCGGGGCTGCCTCCGGTGATGGCAGACCCGGAGGCGATACGGCGGGCGCTGGCCAACCTGATCGACAATGCGGCGGAGGCCATGCAGGGCAGTCTGCTGCGTCTGCTCGGCATCCGCACCTCGCTCAGCGAAGATGGAACCGCGGTGGAGATCGGCATCTGCGACACCGGCCACGGACTCACGGACGAGATTCGCGAGCGGCTGTTTCTGCCCTTTTATTCCACCAAGCATCGCGGCACGGGCCTGGGCCTGTCGATCGCGGCCAAGATCGTGCAGGAGCACGGCGGATCGATCCGCGCCGAGTCCAACAGCCCCAAAGGTGCGTGTTTCCTGCTGCGCCTGCCGCTGATGGAGCTGGGTGCGCCTGCGGCTCTCGAAAACGGCAATGAAGCAGCCGTCAAGGTGCTGCCTTCATGAACCACATACTCGTGGTGGACGACGAGACGGAGATACGCACCTCGCTGGAAGAGATTCTGCGCGAAGAGGGCTACGGCGTGGCCAGCGCGGCCACGGGCGCAGAGGCGATGGTTCTGCTGCAGGATGCTCCTTACGATGTGGTGCTGCTCGACATCTGGCTGCCCGACCGCGACGGCCTGGACGTGCTGGCCGATATTCGCCAACTGGCGATCGAATCGAAGCCCGAGGTGGTCATTATCAGCGGCCACGGCACCATTGAGGCTGCGGTGAAGGCCACCAAGCTGGGCGCTTACGACTTCCTTGAAAAGCCGCTCTCGCTGGACCGCACGCTGATTGTGCTCAAAAACGCGGTCGAAGCGCGGCGCATGCGCACCGAAAACGCCGAGTTCAAGCGGCAGTTCAGCGTTGGGTCGGTGCTCACCGGCGAGAGCGTGCCGGTGAAGGCGCTGCGCCAGCAGATCCGGCTCATGGCGCCGACCAACGGGCGGGTGCTCATCTATGGCGAGTCGGGCACTGGAAAAGAATTGATCGCGCGCGCCATCCATGCCGAGAGCCTGCGCCGCGACCGCGTGTTTGTGGAGCTGAACTGCGCGGCGATTCCCGAGGCGCACATTGAGGCCGAGCTGTTCGGCTATCGCCACGGCGCGCAGCCCGGCGGCCCCACCGAGCAGCGCGGCACGCTGGAGCGCGCCGACTCGGGAACGCTGTTTCTGGATGAAGTGGGCGACATGAGCCTGAAGACCCAGGCCAAGGTGCTGAGCGCGCTGGACGAACAATTATTTACGCCGGTGGGCGGCACGCAGCCGCTGCGCGTGGATGTGAGGCTGATCGCTTCAACCAACAAGGATCTCGAAGAGGAGATCGCCAAGGGCAACTTCCGCGAGGACCTGTTTTACCGGCTCAACGTGGTTCCGTTTTTTGTTCCTCCGCTGCGCGAGCGCAAGCAGGATATTCCGCTGCTGGCGCGCGATTTTCTTGCCGAGTTCGGCCGGCAATACGGGCGGCCGCGCATGGAGATCGGCGAAGAGGCGCTGGCGGCGCTGGCCGCCTACCACTGGCCGGGCAACGTGCGCGAGCTGAAGAACGTGATCGAGCGCGTGCTTATCCTCAATCCGCGGGTGCTGCGCATCGAGCGCAAACACCTGCCGCCGCTCACGCACAAGGCCGGAACCCGCTCCACTGAGGAGTTCTCCACGTTGCAGCAGGCGCGCGACGCCTACGAGCGCGAGTACATCCAGAAGAAGATTGAAGAGGCGCGCAACAACATCAGCCATGCGGCCGAGCTGCTGGGCCTGGAGCGCAGCCATCTCTACCGCAAGATGAAGGCGCTGGGCATCTCCGTGCGCGAGTAGGTGTCCTGTTGCTTCAACGGGTCTCGTCCGCGAGGCGGGTCTTCCCGGGCGCTTTCGCGGCAGCCGCCGCACCCGGCGTGAGCAGATCCTGCACGTCGGAGACGAGCAAGTTCACGGCCGCCGAAAACGCGGCGTCGCGATGTTTCTTGAGCAGCGCGGGATCGACTTGCTCGACAAAGCCCCAAAGGTCCACGTGCGTTTGCGCGTCTGCAATCCCGACCCGGATTTGCGGCGCCGCAAGCCCCGGCGAGTCAACGAAGCGGATGCCGAATACCAGGTCGGCGTCCTTCGGGTCCATCACCAGGTCGAATCTGCCCCACGCCTTCATCCCAGCAAAGAACTCGTTGTACGCGCGCTCCGGGCCGCCGCTATAACTCGAAGGAAAAGCTGTCACGTCCCCAAGCTCATAGGAGATGAATGCCTTTTTGCCGTTCAGCAGCGGAGTAGGCACGGGTGCGGCAAGAGAGTTGACGCCTTTCGCTGCCGAGCTCCGCTCCTGGCCGCAAAGCGGCAGCAGGCACAGAGCGGAGAGCGCACAGATTGCAGCCGAACGTTTCAATAATGCAGCCATGGACGCAAAGACCCCCTCTTCAAATTGTGCCGCGCGGCGGTGCGCTGCGGCCAATCAGAAATCTACTATAAGCCGCGCCCTGCTCCAGTGTTTAATCGTCTGACCGGCGCCCTCTGGGATTGGTGCGCCGGTCGGACGCATCCTCCCGCCGTTCCAGCGTGTCCACGCTCACAGCCGCCGTACCCAGCAGCCGGTCTTTGCTGTTGATCCGCCGTTCCACCACCCGCTCCATCCTTGACGGCAGAACGATGGGTGCGCGCGAGTTTCCTTGGGCGCGTGTTGCCGCTGGCTCGGTTGTTCCCGCGCCGCTGGTCAGCATCTTGTTCAGGATGGGCAGATTGGCGCGCTGCGTCTCTACAAAATCGACTCCCTCCGCGGAGAGCGTAAACTCCGCGTTGTCGGCGCGGGAGACGTAGTTTTTCTTCACCAGATACCAGATGGTGAAGTCGAGATAGTCGCGCGGGAAGCCCATGCGCTGCTCGATCTCGGCCAGCGGAACCTCGGGCATTTGCGGATTGGTGCGGCGCCGGTAGTAGAGAACGGCCAGAACGGCAAGGCGGCGGTTCAGCTCGCCGTCGAGGCTGTCCATAAAATCCACCTCTGTCGAGAGAGGGACGGGTGGAGAGGGCTCGTGCCTGCGCGTGACATCGTACTCGGCGCGGCGTTCGGGATTGGAGAGAACGTCGTAGGCAGTTTTTAGAAGGTGAAACATCGCCGCGTCGCCGGACTCGGGGTTGTCCGGATGCAGGCGGGTGGCGAGGAATCGATAGACGCGGTGGATGGTGTCCGTGTCGGCATTAGGGCTGATCTGGAGAAATTCATAATAATCTACCATCTCTGTCTTAAGGTCCTCTATCGATTTCAATAACTAATAGGCTGATTGTATCTCCCTCTTTCACGGCATTGGAATCCCACGACGGAGTCGATTGGCCGATTACCTCTGTGCAAATCGAGCCCTGTCTCAAGTCATGTTGCAAATCGATGCAAACGGTGCGGGATGTTGGTTGGTGGGCCGCTGTTCGAAACCGGACGACAGTTTGCAAAATCGGACATAGCGCGGCGCGGCCATCAGTGGCCTGCTGCGGCTATGGCATTGCACTGGGGCAGTTTGAACACAGCAGCACGAAGCGGAAGAGTGGCAACCGGATTGCCCAGTCCGTGCGCAGGTGTCAACACAGAGTCTGGGGTGGAGGCTGCAGAGATGGCGCACTTCGAGCGGATTCGCGATGTGGTCTCCGGGCCGTTCAGCCCGGAGTTGATCCGGCAGCGCACAGCGGCCGGCTGGCAGATGATGTCGATCGAGTGGCGGCGCGAGCTGCCCGATACGGAGGCGCCGCTCGAACACGCCTTCGACGAGGAGATCCCTTACGGCCTGCGTATCTCTGACGACTGCGGGCGGCTGGAGGCCGATCCGGCGGAGCACCAGGTGCTGATGGACATGATGGAGCTGCTCGCGCAGGATTTTTCCTATTCGGCCATTGTGAGCAGCTTGAACGAGAAGGGATTCCGCATGCGCGACGGCCAGCCCTGGAACCGCGTGGCGGTCTTCAGGATGATTCCACGGCTGATCGAAGTGGGCCCGCACTTTTTCTCTTCGAGCGAATGGGAGCAGCGGCGGCTGCGTTTCGAGCATGGCAGGCCGCCTGACGCAGTCTAATGCGACTCCCACCCGTCCGGCCGCCGCGTGCGGCTGACCGTCCTCCTGCGGTTGGCCGGATGCGTCGGCCGGAACCAGAGTAATAAACATGGATAGTGGCTCAGTTTGAAAAAGACTGTTCCGCGGGGGCCAGCCGTCTTATCTCACCTAAATCCCCACTGTCACAGGGCCAGGTACCGGAACCATCGTAACCCGCTGTAGCCAGTCGGGAAGGGAAGCGCCGTCCAGTGGTTCACACCCGCCTTTGCCAGTGCGCCGGATCGCGGCTGCCGTGGAAACAGGCGATAACGGTCAGCGCCCCGTCGTCGTCGATGGCGAACATCAACGCGTAGGGAAAGTGGCGGAGCAGGGTGCGACGGATGTTTTTGTGGACAATGGGGAACTGCCGGGGATTGGCGCTCATGCGCTCGATCGCGGCGTCAACCGCTGCGCGAAAACGTCTGCCCAGGCCGGGAGCTTCACTCTCGTACCAGTCTTGCGCGTCGATCAACTCCGCGCGGGCGGACAGGGTGAAGATGACCGGATGCACTACGGGCAACGCTGCTCAAGCTCGGCCTTCAAAGCCGTCCAAGTGACGCCCTCGCGCCGGTCTTGGTCAAGTGTTTCAAGGCGGCGGTCAAGCTCGGCCCGCTGCGCGGCTGTCAGAGGAAGCTGGCCGTCTTCCAAGCTATCCCAAAGCTGCGAGATCAGCGCAAGGCGCTCGGGCGGGGTCAAACGCACAAGCTCGTCATGGGTGAGTAATTCCATGTATCGAGCATAGGAAAGAACGCGGGGGAAAGCAATATCGACTGAGGAATGCACTGGGCAGACGGCCATTTACACGTGTACAATTCGCGGCGGAAGAACTACGCGTACCGGGCTCCTGCTCTATTTGGACTCCGGACGCGATTTCAGCCGCACCTGGGGCAGCCCCGCCGATTCGCTCCCTCAAGCTGCGCGCAGACAAACAGACAAATCGAGAATGGCGCAGGTTGTCCGTGACCGTGCCAATTCACACGGCGTTCACACGTTCATTACTCCCACGTAACAGGAGGTCACCTAGGCTGTGCTTATGCGTATAAACAGGAAGAACTCATTGCTAACTCTTTGGGCGGGCATGCTCCTGCTCGTCTTTGGCCAGATTCAGTTGCACGCTCAATACGATACGGGAAGCCTGGTGGGAGTGATCCAGGACGCGACCGGGGCGGTGATTCCCGGCGCGACGGTGACGGTGGTGAACAAGAACACCGGAGCGGTGTTCACCACCACGTCAGGGGGCGCGGGCGAGTACGAGGCGCCGTCACTGCACACGGGCACTTACAAGATCACGGCGGAACGCTCGGGCTTCAATACGGCGGTGGCCGACAATATCCTGGTTTCGGTGGGTGTCCGCCAGCACATTGACCTTACGCTGGCGGTGGGCCAGACGGCGACCACGGTGGAAGTGAGCGGCGTGGCGCTGCAGATTGAGACCGAGACCAGCGAGCGCGGCCAGACCGTCTCCGGCTACCAGACTGAGGCGCTGCCGCTGGTGAGCCGCAACTTCTCCGATCTTCTGGCGCTGGTGACCGGCTCGCGCCAGGCGCCGACGGCGGCCACGACCAGCTCGATTTCGAGCCTGGTGCGCGAGGGCGCCTACAACGTAAACGGCCAGCGCAGCATGTTCAACAACTACATGCTCGACGGCATGGACAACAACGCCTACGGCGAGAGCAACCAGGGCTTCGACAACCAGATCATCGCCATCGCGCCGGACTCGGTAGCCCAGTTCAACGTGGTCACCAACAACGAGAGCGCGGAGTACGGACGCTCCTCGGGAGCGACGGTCAATGTGGCCTCGGCCGGCGGCACCAACGCATTTCACGGCGTGGCCTACGACTTTTTGCGCAACACGGATTTGAACGCGGCGGGATTCTTCAAGCCCCTGCTGGTTTCGAGCGCGGGCATCAGCGTGCCGTTCAAGAAGCCGGCCTTTAACCGCAACCAGTTCGGCATGAACTTCGGCGGGCCGATCATGAGGGACAAACTGTTCTTCTTCCTCGACTACGAAGGGTTCCGGCAGGATCTGAGCCCGCTCTATGTGCTCACGCTGCCCACGCAGAACGAGATCAACGGCATTCTGGTTGTGCCGGTCACGAATCAGCTCACGGGCGTAACGTATCCGGCCGGAACGGCGATCCCGTCGGGTGCGATCAACTCGCTCTCGGCCAAAATCCTCAGCTATTACAAGCCCTTCGAGAGCGAGCTGCCGGTGTCGGGAGTTGCCACGACCGGACTGTTCCAGGACGACTACGCGAAGGAAGTTCCGTTCACCGACAACTCCGACAAGGGCGACCTGCGGCTCGATTTTCAGCAGTCGCAGAATACGTCGTGGTTCCTGCGCGTGAGCGACCGCAAGGAGACGGGCGTAAACCACCCCACCATTCCGCTGCCTCTGGACGGGCAGGCCAACGGAACCATCCGGATTCTGGATCAGCAGGCAGCGCTTGGCTTCACGCACCTGTTCGGCGCCAACAAGATTGTGGACGCGCGGATGGGCCTGTCGCGCACCAAGGCGGGCAAGTTCACGCTCTCGATCGGCCAGAACGACTTCACGATTCCTGGTCTGCAGGATGTGCCCAGCTTTATCGAGGGCGGTCTGCCTTCCATCTCGGTCTCGGGCGGCTTTACGGCCTTCGGACGGCAGAGCACCAACCCGCAGTGGCAGGACCCCGCGCTCTTCGATCCCAAGGTCAATTACACGTGGGTGAAGGGCAAGCACTCGCTCAAGTTCGGCTATGAGTACGAGCACATCTGGATGGCGGTGAACGACAACAACCCGCTCTATGGCTCATGGACCTACGGCGGCGGCTACAGCGGCGGAACCACGGCCGACAACTACTGGGCGGACTTCCTGTTCGGCACCACCAGCAGCTACCAGTTGGCGAACTACTTCGTGGTGCACCTGCGGCAGTCGCTGGACAGCGCCTATGCGCAGGACGACTGGAAGGTTTCGCCCAAGCTCACGCTGAACCTGGGCCTGCGCTGGGAGTACGGCTCGCCCTATTCGGAGTGGAAGAACAATATCTCCAACTTCGATCCCGTGAACCAGGTGGTGGACACGATCACGCCCAACGCGGTCGCGGGCAACGGCATCATGCCGGTGAGCGCCGGCGGCGTGTACGGCAAGACGCTGATGAACCCCCAACTGCACGACTTTTCGCCGCGCGTGGGATTCGCATTCGCGGTGACGCCGAAGACGGCTGTACGCGCCGGCTTCGGGACCGGCTATGTGCATTACACGCGCGCCGGCTCGGGCGACATCACAGGCATCAACGCTCCGCAGGCGCAGTTTGCCGTGGTCGCGCAGATCAAGCCCAGCACCACGGACCAGTGCAGCACTCCGCTTCCGGCGCAGATCATCGCGGTGGGGACGACGACGCCGAGCTGCTATGCCACCGCCGACCAGGGATTTCCCTCCGGGCTGGTGACGACATTCAATCCGGCCACGGACAACATCACCTGGGTGCCGAAGGACACGCCCGACAGCTACGTGGAGAACTTCTTTGTGAGCGTGCAGCAGCAGTTGGCGAAGAACACGCTGCTCGATGTGGCCTACGTGGGCAACCACGGACTCAAGCTGCAGGGCTTCCTGAACGCGAACCAGAGGATTCCCTCCACCCTGGGCACAGCCAACGTGCAAAGGGAGTACGCCAACTGGCCCAGCGACATTACCCAGGCGCTGAACGAGTTCTGGTCGAACTTCAACGCTCTCCAGGTGCGCTATGAACAGCGCTTCGTGGGCGGGCTGACGCTGTTGAACTCCTTCACCTGGGAGCACTCGATGGATAATGCTTCGGCCTCGCTCGAAGGCAACACGCCTTCGCCGCAGGACGGCACCAACATCAAGGCCGACTACGCGCAGTCGGATTACAACCTGCCGATTGCCAACGTCACCAGCCTGGTCTACGAGCTGCCCTTCGGCCACGGACGCCACTTCCTCTCCGGCATCAACGGCATCGAAAACACAGTGATCGGAGGCTGGCAGTTGAGCGCCATCAACACGGCGCAGGCGGGCACGCCCTTCAACCTGACCTATACGCCCAACTCCGCACAGCAGGTCTCGCAGCAGATTTCGGCTACCTATCGCGGAGCCAACGAGTACCGCCCGGACCTTGTACCCGGCACGAAGGTCACGCAGGGAAAATCCAACCGCGCGGCCAACACCGGCTATGTGAACTACATCAACACGGCGGCATTCAAGCTGCCGCCCTACAAGGATGCGGCGGGCAACGTGCTCAGCCCCTTCGGCACGGCTTCGCGCAACCCCGGGCGCAACCCGGACTTCAACGAGACCGATCTCGATCTGAACAAGAAGTTCGACACTCCGATCGAGAGCCTCAAGCTGGAGTTCCGCGCCGAGGCATATAACGTGTTCAACCACACGAATATGTATCTGCCGGGCAACATCAGCGGCTCGCAGGGCACGACCACTGCTACGACCGCGGGCCCCGGAAGCAGCGTTCCGGTCTCTGAGGTCACCGGCACCACCGGCGGCGGACAGATCACCTCAACCTTCGAACCGCGCATCATTCAGTTCGGTTTGAAGATCATCTATTAAGTAGCGCCGGATAGGTAGCGCCGGTCTCCAGACCGGGGTCCCCATCAAGCCTGCTTTTGGCTTGGTGGGGTGGGAGACCGGCTGTACTGCCGGCGTCCACGCCGGCAGACGGTGTGTGCGGGCCTGGAGGCCCACACGACAGCCGGACTGGAGTCCGGCGCTACACTGGCACTGGAAAACAGCGAACCTGAGCGGCCCAGGTCCGAATACGGATCTGGGCCGTTCTTTTTCCGGCTATCGCGCGCTTGTCTGCTGCAGAATCGGTGTGAGCGAACCCGGATTGTCGCCTTCGGTGGGATCGACGCGAAAATCCCAGACCGAGTCGCTGATGTCGCTGGGGGAAAGAATCTCCACCAGCGCATACTCGCCGTGCATCACCAGCTTCTGTTTGGGCTCGATCCGAAGCCAGTGTTTGCCGGGCATCATCTCCACTGTTGCCGGGATCACGTCTTCATCCTGCGTGACCGTGCCGCCGGAACTGATGTGAATGGCGCCCACCAGCCGCATCGCATTACGCTCATCCACCTTCACAATGGCAAAGCCCGACTGCGCCGAGTGCGCGCCGTGGGTCGTGTCCTGGGCCGCTTTGGCGTTGGCCGTATCCACCGTGAACGGATGCGACAGAACCGGCTCCTTGGTCTCGGCGACGTCCAGCGAGAGATAAAACGACGGATCGTCCACATGCAGATGCACCTTGGCGTGCGCGCCATCGAGCTCCAGGCTGGCCCTCTGGCCGGCCAGCGGATTCAGCACGCCGAGGCCGTGACGCGTCTTCGCGTCCATGCGCAGCTGCTTCGGGGACAGCTCTACCAGCTCCGGCGTTCCATGGTAGGTGTCGAGCACAAACACGGCATCCTCATCCGGCAGCTCCAGGCCCTTTGAAACCTCCGGCATGCGCGCTTTCTCGTCGCTGCGCTCGCCGGCTTCCTCGTCGTCGATTGCTGCGGCTTCCTTCATGGCGGGCGAGGTATCTTCAGCATCCACGCCGGAGTGATCCCGCTCCCACTTGCGGGTCGCGTCCCAGTCCACCAGGTCCGCCGGCAGCTCTTCCCAGTCGGCGCGCTCCTGTGAGAAATAACGCACCCGGTCGCCCACGATCTGATACTCGCGCACTACCTGGTAGGAGCCGTCTTTGAGGATCAGCCGGTGATTCTTGCCCATTCCGGGCAGGTCCGGCTTGAGCGGCAGCGGCGTGGAGCTCGGCGCGGGTGCGCTCTGGCTGGACTGGGCAGCCAGCGCCGCCGGCAAACCCAGCGCCAGCGCCGCAAGAGCCATTCCGGCCGCGAGCAGAAACCGCCGATGAAAGACAATTCGCGCCATGGAGACCTAGTTTAGACGACTTGGAAGCCCGGGAGTTGGCGGTAAATCGTAGTTGGGCCAAGTCACCGGTGAAACCTTTGCCGGTTACGGGGCGTCCAAAGTGCGTGTATGCTTGAAGAGTGGAGATTCGTCTCTTGATGGGTTTTGGGACACATTTTCGCCGCGGCATACGCCGCACCAGCTCCGGCCTTCGCGTGCCGGTGGCGCTGGTGTGCGTGGCCCTGCTGGCGATCATGGCGTTCGTCCAGGTCACCCATCTCCATTCCAATCAGACGGATGCGGACCAGTGCCCGGTCTGCGTCGTCATGCACTCGGCGGCGCCGGTTACGGTGGCCGCAGTCGTTGTTGTGCTGGTGCCGCTGGGCGAGTACGCACCGCAGGCTGAGCCGCAATCGGTTACGCATAAGCCGCAATCCAGTCTCTTCATTCGTCCTCCTCCCGCCGGCTGCTAGGCGTTCTTCCGGTTTTCCCTGCCAGTTCCGATTCGACCCTCCCTCGCCGCCTTCAGGCCGGCGAGGCTTCGTCGCATTTTCCCAGGCTGGTTATGGAGCGGATGGACGCTCTCCAATGCACAGAAGCTGCTGCGTGACTCCAGACACGACTTCGAGCGCGGCAATCCTTCCGCATTTCAGCCGATTTTCAGGAGACTTCCCATGCCGTTCCATCGTGGCGCAATGCTGCGCATTCTTTCTTTCGCCGCCCTGATTCTGGCCGCGCTTGCCGCCGCGGCGCAAAGCGGCAACGCGGGCGCCGTGCACGGCACGGTGACTGACCCCACCGGAGCCGTGATTCCCAACGCAACCGTTCACTTGAGCAACGCGATGAGCGGATTGGACCGCACCACAACCAGCGACGCCACCGGTCAGTTCCGGATTACCAACGTGCCCTTCAATCCTTACCGCATCAGCGTCTCAGCCGACGGCTTCGCGCCAATCAGCCAGAACGTTGAAATTCACTCTTCGGTAGAGACGGCCCTCACGCTGGTTCTTCAAATTGCCGGAGCCAGCCAGACCGTCACCGTCGTGTCCGACGGCCCCGAGGTTGAGGACACTTCGACCTATCACACCGACGTGGACCGCGACATGTTCACCAAGGTGCCGCTCGAGAGCCAGTCTTCAGGGCTGAGCGCGCTGGTTACGCAGACCGTCCCCGGCGTCTCGGCCGACTCAAACGGCCTGTTCCATGGTCTCGGCGATCACGCTTCGAACTCATTCTCGGTTGACGGCCAATCCATCACCGATCAGCAGAGCAAGGTCTTCTCCAACCAGATTCCCTCCAACTCCATCCAGTCCATCGAGGTCATCAGCGGCGCGCCGCCGGCCGAGTATGGCGACAAGACCAGCCTGGTGATTGTGGCCACTACGCGCAGCGGCCAGGGCATAACCAGGCCGACGGGCAGCATCAGCAGCTCGTATGGGTCCTTCGGCTCCGCTACCGGAGCATTCGATCTCTCTTACGGCGGCAAGAGCTGGGGCAACTTTATCGAGGCAGACGGCCTGAACACCGGCCGCTTTCTCGATGCGCCGGAGTTCACCGTCTTTCACGACAAGGGCAACGAGGAAAACTTCTTTGACCGCGTGGACTATACCTTCACGCCGGCCGACTCGATTCATCTCGACCTGAATTACAGCCGGTCCTGGTTCCAGAACCCCAACGCCTTCCAGAATCTGAACGTGATGAACGTGGAGACCACCGGCCCAAACAGCGGCGTCAGCTCCGATCCGGCCTTCGCCAACGTCGGCGACACAGATCAGCGATCCAAGATCGGCACGTTCAACATCTCGCCCACCTACACGCACATCGTCAACAACTATTCGGTCTTCAACCTGGGCGCATTCGCCCGCAAGGACAATTACAACTACTTCCCCAGCGGAGATCCGCTTGCCGACCTGGGCCCCTCGAACCTGCAAACCTCATCCATCTCGCAGACCCGCTCGCTCCTGAACACCGCGGTGCACGCTGATTTTTCTTATGACCGCGGCATCAACAACATCAAAATCGGCGCACAGTACGGCCAGACCATCCTGCGCGAGAGCGATTCGCTGGGCATTGTGGAGAGCACCTACGACGCGCCCTGCGTGGATGCGAGCGGCAATCCGCTGCCCGGTTATTCTTCACCGTCCGATTGCATTGCGCCGGCAGTGAGTCCGAATCCCAACTACCTCGCGGTCCTTGCGCCTTACGACCTGACCCGCGGCGGCGCCAATTACGGCTATCTTGGCCACGCCGACGTGAAGGAGCTTGCGCTCTACGCCGAGGATGAGATCAAGATCAGGAACTGGGACTTCAATCTCGGCCTGCGCGAAGATGTGTACAACGGCCTGACGGACGCCAACCAGACCGAGCCGCGCGTGGGCGTTGCTTACAACATCAAGCCCTCGGGTACGGTGATGGGCATCTCCTACGCGCGCACGCTCGAAACGCCGTTCAACGAGAATCTTGTCCTCTCCAGCCAGGGATGCGGGAACGTTGTGCTGGCGCCGCTGCTCAACTGCTCGTCCGGCGTCGCCACCACCATGGCTCCGGGCTACCGCAACGAGTTCCACGCCAGCCTGCAGCAGGCGCTGGGCAAGAACATTGTCTTCAGCGGCGAATATATCTGGAAGTACACGCACAATGCATTCGACTTCAGCGTGCTGGGCAACACGCCCATCACCTTCCCCATCGACTGGCACAACTCGAAGATACCCGGCTACGCGATGCACATCGAGGTTCCCAACTTCCACAACTTCAGTGCGTACTCCGTCATGTCGTCCGTGGCGGCGCGGTTCTTCCCGCCGCAGGTGGCCGGCGCGGGCGCCACGGTGGCGCAGGGCGTCAACTATCCCTTCCGCATCGACCACGACGAGCGGTTCAACCAGACCGCGCATGTGCAGTACACCGTTGCGAGCGGCAAGCTGCTGAATGGCCTGTGGGGCGGCTTCAACTGGCGCTATGACTCGGGACTGGTTGCCGGCTCCGTGCCCTGCTACAACCCGCTCTCCAACGATCCCAACAGCGCCTGCGGGCCAACTTCGACCACGCTCGGCGGCCAGCCAGCCGTCGATCTGAGCGGACTTTCGGCGGACGAGGAGTTCCAGGCCGGCCTGATGTGCGACGGGCAGAAAGCAACACCGACGAATCCGCTGCCGGCAGCCTGCCTTGCATCCGAGTACAAATCAAACCTGGTGAACATCCCGGCTCCCGGAGCCGGCGACAACGACCACAACCCGCCGCGCATTGCGCCGCGCGACCTGTTCGACGTTTCGGTCGGCAAGAACAACATCTTCAACAAAGAGCGTTACAAGCTGGACCTGGACCTGACGGCGATCAACGTGACCGACAAGTACGCGCTCTATAACTTTCTGTCGACGTTCAGCGGCACGCACTATGTAACGCCACGGGCGATGACGGCGAAGATTACTTTGAACTTTTAGCACAGCGGCCGGCGGGAGACTTCAATGTGTAGCGCCGGACTCCAGTCCGGCTGTAGTGCGGGCCTCCAGGCCCGCGCACACCCTCTGCCGACGTGAACGCCGACACTACAGCCGGTCTCCCACCCCATCAAGCCAAAAGCAGGCTTGCTGGGGACCCCGGTCTGGAGACCGGCGCTACCTTCCATAACGGGCAGTGCCGATTGTGAACGCGCCGGGCCATCGTGGATAATCTGCGCATGTCCGGCGCGATTCGTTTTTGTCCGCTTGCTCTTCTGCCGCTCGCCTTTTCGTTCGCAATCTACGGTCAGGCTGCCGCTGCCGGCGCCGGTGCGGGCAATCCCGCCAGCCAGTTGCCGCCGGTTGTCGTGGATATGCTGAACGAGCAGGTGGTGTGGGACAACGGCTTCAATCGTCCCAACGGGCCGCGGCTGCGTTTCGCAAAGGTTGACGAGGTGACGCGCCCCGAGGGCCACTTCACGCGGTTTCGCATCTACGCTGAGGGCGTGCAGGAGGGAACGCCCTACATCCTCGCTGCCTGGAGCATTGGAGCCAAACTTGAAGACCTCCATGTACTTTCCAGCGCGGTCTATGTGAACCGCAAAGGCCTGCTCCTTACCCGGAAGCCGACTCCCGACGAAGAAGACCGCGACACTGTAGCCGAAGATGCCGAGTACGACCTGGGCGTGCAGGCCGCGGACGGTGAGCCGCTGCGGTTTGTGCTCAGAAGCGCAGACAATAAAGTCCTGGTTCCTGGAACACTGGTTCCGTTCCCGATCGCGTCCACAGACAAAGCATGCAAATTGTCCGCGATGCTTGCCACACCGGACGGCGAGGCGATTCTGATCTCCGGCGAAGGCTTCCAGCCAAACTCTCAAGTCTGGGTGCAGGGCAACTCGGCCGGAGAGCTGAAGACGAGCCAGAAGCCGGTGGACGCGAGCGGACACGTCCAGTTTGTCGAGCTCCCCTACGTTCCCGGCAGGGAGACGGGCATGCTCAACGACACCATCTCAACCAAAGACTGCACTGTCTC
>JBAUCP010000389.1:0-4186 GCA_049677625.1 Occallatibacter sp.
TTTTTATGCTTGGTGCCAAAGCCATAGAAAATCGAATTGGAAACCAAAATGGCAGACCAAACTGCTTAACACACATTTTCGATGGCAATGGATAGACAAGGACAACGTTCAGGACATCAACTTGAAACACCAAACCGAGTTTTTGACATGGAATCTCCCTAAACGCGCCCCAACGAAATAGCACTACTTGACGTGCGGGGATAATTGCCAAAGGAAGGAATCTTGCTGAAAGAGTTATCACCATGTCATTTGCCGCACGCTTCAGAATTCGGGATCGGCCAAATGATCGGCCACATTCCGACTGTTTTGTTGGCAAATCACTTAAAAATTAAGACTTATGCCTGAACACGATCGGCCATACGCACTTCTCGCATATTCACGACCGGCAGATTCGCCAGACGGTGTCTGACGAATTCTTGCGACGGTGTCGAAAGAATCTTGGTTACGCACTTGAACACGTTGTAAATCAATGAACTACGGTCCATTTCTTCTTTCTCAAGGTGCGTGAAAATCATTCAATAATGGAACTATTATTGACATGACTGTGGGTTCCGAACGAACCACGTCCTGGACCCTACCGTCGGTGGATTCGCCGGCAAAATATATGCGGAGTGCTCGAACCTTGCAATTGCGACATTGCTTGGCACAATTGCATGGTGAAACCTCGATTTGCGCTATGTCACGCGTTGACTTGCTTTCCTGAACACTCGATTGAATATTTCGTGAGCGAGGTCCACCGATTCATCTATGGCATTACTTGTCGGAACGACGCGTATGTTGCACGTCCCGCCGGCACCGTTTGCAGGTGACGACAAATTGTTTCCGGGCTGGAGCCAGAAGTCCCATCTGAGGATGAGCATAGGCAAAAAAACGAATATCGATGTGCCAAATGTGCAACTCTCCGGAAAACGACAAGGGGGGCCAACTCTGCAATTCAATTAGAGGAACGGCGCCGCGATGATGCGCCTCGTTAGCTACACTGTACTCATTTTGAGTACAATTGTTCTCGAAATGAGAACAACCGTAACCTCCGTTGGGGATCTGCTCTTTGGCCAGACCAGAGGCAGGGTTCTGTCGCTTCTGTATGGTGCAGCCGACGAAACCTTCTTCGTTCGCCAGATCGCCCGCCAGGTCGAGACGAGCGTGGGGACCGTGCAGCGGGAACTGGGCTTACTCACCGACGTCGGACTGATCAAGCGCTCGGCGGTCGGCATTCAGGTGTTTTATCAGGCGAACCAAATGCACCCCGAGTTTCCGGAACTCCGAGCCTTGCTCGCAAAAACCATGGGCGTATTTCAGATGCTCAAAACCGCTCTTGTGCCACTATCATCCCGCATCGATCTTGCCTTCGTTTATGGTTCGGTTGCCCGTGCTGAAGAGAATGCCACGAGCGACATTGACCTCATGGTGATTGGAGCGATTTCGCTCGACGAAGTATTGGACGCGGTGGGGCTCGTGGAGGAGCAGTTGCGGCGCCCAGTGAGTCCGACCATCTACTCACTTGAAGACATGAGCTCAGGGCTTCACGAAGACAACCACTTTTTGCAATCATTGAAGAAGTGCAAGAAAGTCTTTCTCATCGGCGACGAGATTGAATTCACTTCTCAGGTGACTCTCGCTTAGCGCAGAAGGTCAGGACAATGCACGAGAAATTCCTGAAGATCGTCCGGACGCTCGAGACAGACTTCGAACCCTATGGCAAGGTTGAACGAGACGGCTCAGACTGTTCGTCTGGATGCCGCCACTTCGTCAAAATGGCCGGCGACGTTGGCGAGCAATGGGGTGTATGCGCCAGTCCCGAGTCAGCTAGAGCCGGGTTGCTCACCTTTGAGCACCAGGGGTGCGCCAAATTCGAACCGATCCAGTTGGATCGGGCGCTCACGGATTCGCAACTTAGGACTCTGATCGCAGAAGCCAGTGAGATTCTGAAGGACCGTCGCCGAGAACGCACGGATTCAGCGGACGCAGAGGAAACTCAGCTGCCGGATGAGCGGGGCGAATTCATATACGACTTGAAGACTTCGTACTTTCCGCGCATCAAGGGGCACACTCCTGTAATTTACCGGTTGGAGCCTCACGCCGAAGGCTTCGTTGCCATTCCTCTCGCTTCGCGAACAACAGGGAGCCAACGGCCGTTGGTAATGGGCCGCCATCCGGCAAAGAATGGAGAGGTCTTCAAGATTGTTCGAGCAAATGGAGAGTACTCGTATCAGGTTCCCTTCAACGGCAAGATCTACAACCTCAAGCAATTTGGAAATCTGTCGGACATCGGTATCCTCGGCCTTGAAAACCTTCGCCGATTTTTAGAATGTGTAGAACTTGAAGTATTTGAAAAAATCACCAGCCACGCGCGTGCACGGCTGAAGCACGCTAAACGGTCGCTCGATGAAAACCTGGACCGTGTCGAGCGCTGGAGAAAGCGGGAGTTCTGGGGTGATGAAACTCCCGCGAGCAAAAGAGAGTACCGGGAGATGTTGAAAGAGGCAGAGGAAGAAGTGGAACAACTCCCGACCCAGATCACGGAAGATGAAGCGTTCATCGAATGGCTAAACGGGATTGATCGCTCCACCCCCACACTTCGCATTGTGCCGCCACCGCCAACCCAAGGAAGCAAACATGGAAAACGTTAGCGTCTTCTGACTCCTATCGCTTTCTTGGGGACCGATACCCTTTATATGCTTTTGAGAGCAATTTATATTATATAAATAACCTTTAAAAGCATTCTTAGATGTGATACGCTCCTCGCTAAGCCAAGAAGCGCTATTAAAAGCGCACTATAGGCGGTAATCGGCTTTTGAAGGCAGACAAATGCGCAACAACGCTTTACTGGAAGCCCAGCCATATCCAGTCGAACAGGCCCTGAGAAGGCTCGGAGGGAACCTTCGCACCGCGAGGTTGCGCCGGCACCTTACGATCAATGAGGCTGCCGAAAAGATTGGCACCGGGCCGCGCGCCGTGAGCGATGCCGAGCACGGCAAACCTTCCACTGGGATCGCGGTCTACACCGCACTCCTCTGGCTCTACGATCTGCTAGGGGCTTTTGAGGATCTCGCCAACCCGCTGAAGGATGCGCAGGGACTTGCGCTGGCAAGCCGACGCGACCGCGTGCGTGCGCGCAAAGGCAGAGGACTCGACAATGACTTCTAGCAGCACAGCCGAATCTTTTGTTTACATCACGCTGCCCGGCGCGCGCGAAGCCGTAACCGCCGGGCGATTCGTTCTTGAGCAGACACCGAGCGGTGACGCCCTCGGGCGATTCGTCTATGGCCGCTCTTATCTGGGCAATCCGGATGCGGTGGAGATTGACCCGATCGAGCTCAAGCTGTCCGACCGGACATATGAAACAGTACGCATGAACGGAGTCTTTGGCGCTCTTCGCGATGCCGGGCCTGATTCCTGGGGCCGACGCGTCATCGAGAAACATGCCGGGATAGCCAAGCTCGGGGAATTGGACTATCTCCTTGAATCGCCCGACGACCGGGCCGGAGCGCTGGGCTTCGGCGAGAAGGTCTCTCCCCCTGTGCCTCGTCGCAAGTTCAACCAGACGCTGGACCTCGTTCGCCTTCAGAAAACCGCTGAGGCTCTTGTGCGTGATGAGCTTCCTTCAGACCCTAATGCAGTACAGGTGCAGGATCTTCTCCTGTTGGGCACGTCGATGGGAGGTGCCCGTCCCAAGGCTGTGATACAGGACAAGGGCGAACTCTGGATCGCCAAATTCGCGCGCCCGGATGATCGCTGGAATAACGAACGGGTGGAACATGCAATGCTGCAGCTTGCTGGCCGATGCGGCATCACAACGGCGGAGAGCCGCATTGAGACTGTCGCCGGTAAGGATGTTTTGCTTGTAAAGCGATTTGATCGATACGGCGCAGGACAGGGATACACTCGCTCGCGGATGATCAGCGGCTTGACAGTGATTCGCGCGGACGACTCAGTATCGAACAGAGATCGATGGTCCTACATCCTGCTAGCCGAAGAGATTCGACGTGTAGTCGATCAACCGAAACGGGACACGCGCGAACTCTTCCGCAGAATTGTGTTCAACGCGCTGATCTCCAATCTCGATGATCATCCAAGGAATCACGCGCTCATCGCTCCTGCCCGTCAGTGGAGCCTGTCTCCCGCTTACGATCTGACGCCAGCCCCTCAGATCGGCCAAGACCACCGCGACTTGGCGATGGTGTGC
>JBAUCP010000390.1:0-3941 GCA_049677625.1 Occallatibacter sp.
ACGGCTCCCGAACAGGTGGAACGCAGAGGCAGTGAGCACGGTAGCGAACCAGACTGCGATCAAGACGGAGGTGAGCTTCGCATACTTTGTCATGGTAGATTTCCTCATTCTGTGACCGCCGAGGCCACTTCGTTGGTGAGATTGAAAAGGCTGTTCCAGCGCTCGGTTCCAAGTTTTTGCCGCAGCCGGGCTTGCACTTTTTGCCACACGGGCAGCGCGCGATTGAGTTGAGCTGTTCCGGGCTGAGCCAGGCGCAGCCGCCATTCGCGGCGGTCTTTTCCCGGCCGCTTCGCAATCCAGCCGTGCTGGCCCATGATTTCGAGAGTGCGAGTCAGCGTGGTGCTGTCCATGGCCAGGATTTGCCCCAGCTTTCCCTGGGAGACCTCTCCGGTCAGCGATAACGCCTGCAGCACGGTGAATTGCGTTGCCCGCAGTCCCAGCGGGCGCAACGCCTCGTCGTAGTGCTGGGTGAGCGCCCGCGACGACCGGCGCAAAGTTGCGCACAAGCAAGGCAGCACGGGCAAAGAAGACTCGTTCATGTCAAGATAGATGTATATACATATAATATGATTCAAAAAATAGCGCCAGGCGCGGATCGATTGCGTGGCTTACTTGCGTGTGATAGCCTTCGTGAGCTTGGCAAGGATCCCAAAATCCCTTCCCCCCGGATGAGCCGATCTTCTCCAACCAGCGAATAGCAAAACTGAATAGCACAAGAAATACGAGAGGATAGTCATGCAATCTGGCAGCCCTGCTGAAGCTCCGTTGAACCCAGGTCTGGTTTTCGAAATGATGCAGGCGCATCAGCGCACCGCGGCGTTGAAGGCGGCCATCGAACTGGATGTCTTTCGCGCGGTGGGAGAGGGGCCGGGAGACGTAGCTTCCATCGCCCGCCAGTGCGCGGCATCGGAGCGCGGCATCCGCATCCTGTGCGATTTCCTGGTGATCAGCGGCGTCCTGGTGAAAGAAGACGGACACTACCGGCATACGCCCACCAGTGCGGCATTCCTTGACCCGCGCTCGCCTGCTTCGCTGGCCTCGGTGGCGCACTTCCTCGGCAACCCGGCGATCCGCGAGCCCTTCGACCATCTGGCCGAGATTGTGCGCACCGGCCGCACTGTCATGCCCGGCGACGGCACCGTGGAGCCCGAGAATCCAGTCTGGGTGCAGTTTGCCGAGACCATGGCGCCGATGATGGCTCCCGTGGCGGGCCCGCTGAGCGCGCTGGTGCTCGAAGGAAGCACGGCGCAGATGCGCGTGCTGGATATTGCCGCCGGCCACGGCCTCTTCGGCATCGAAGTCGCCAAACATAACCCGCAGGCGCGCATTACCGGTCTCGATTGGGCGCCGGTGCTGCAGGTGGCTCTCAAGAACGCGCGCAAGGCGGGCGTGGACGACCGCTACGAGATGCTGCCCGGCAGCGCCTTCGATGTGGAGTTCGGCGGGCATTATGACGCTGTGCTGCTCACCAATTTTCTCCACCACTTCGACAAACCCACCTGCGTGGCGCTGTTGAAGAAGGTGCGCGCAGCCCTCAAGCCCGGCGGGCGCGCGGCCACACTGGAGTTCGTGCCCAACGAGGACCGCGTCTCACCGCCGATGTCCGCTGCCTTCAGCATGACCATGCTGGCCTCAACGGCTGCGGGCGATGCCTATCCTTTGAGCGAGCTCACCGCCATGTATCACGAGGGAGGCTTTACGGGCGTGACTGCGCATCCCATCCCGATGAGCCCGCAAACGGTGGTGATGGGACGGGCCTGAGACGCGCGGAGTGTTCGATCAGGCAATCCAGTGCAGGCGAGAGTAGACCCGGCTGCACTTGCTCGATACGCCCTACGGATTCTGAAGATGAATCGTGATCGCCGGTTTGCCCTCGCCAACATTGCCCATCTGCAGGCCAACCGTGGACGTATTCGCAGGGATCACGAACTCGATCTCGCCTTCCTTGGCGCTGTGGGCGGGCACAAGCTCGTCGAGATCGCTGGCCGGCGGCTGCAGCGCGCCGTTCACCGAAAGGCGGAACGAAGCCACCCAGAAGTTCGCGTCGTAGCTGTCCTGGTTGGTCATGCGAACCGTGAAGTCCAGCGCAATCTCACCCGGCGAATAAGGGCTGACGCGCGCCGAGAGCAGCGTGTAGACGGCGTGTTCCGTGCGCATCTCGGCATTGGCGGGAAGGCCCAACTGCGCGGCCGCCGGGTTGGCCGCCGGGGCTTGTGCGCCGGCTGGGCCGGAGCTCTCGATGGCAGCGGGAGCGCTGCTTTGAGCCGGCGCGGGCGGCGGATGGCTGTGGTGAAACACCCCCATCTGATTGAGAGCCACGAGCAGCCCCGTGAAAGCAGTAAGGACTGCGGCGCCGGCGGTCAAAAGACCGGGTAAGGTTTGCCACCACGCCTTGGATTCGGATTGCTGATCCTGGCTCATGTGTGATTCTCCCGTCGATTGGAGATGTCGATTCTCGCGGCGAGTTCGAGCAAGCTAACCGCTTCCTTCGCGAATCGCTGCGCCGTTCCCGCGGCTGCCCATCGGTCAGATTTCTCCCTTGGTCCTGGCTCCGCGCCAGTACAGGAACAAACCAATCAGGATCGACGCCGCGGTGCCCGTCACCAGCCGCAACTCAAATCCCAGCTTGCTTGTCGATTCGCCCGGCGGCACCAGCGAAACCAGAATCCCGACGAGCACCACCAGGAACCCCACGCCGCCGGAGATCCAAATCCCGGCCATCCCGCCCGGCACCAGCACCGCGTGCGGATTTTCCGCGCGGTCTTTGCGGCGCGCCAGCTTGATCGCTGCCGCGAACATGTAGAGAAACGGAATGAAGTAGAGAATGATTCCCGCATCGATGAGGAACTGATAGGCTTCGATCACCTTGGGGCTGTTGATCTGACTCCCCAACAGGATCGCGGCGGAGAGCGAGGCCTGCACCAGGATGGAGATATAAGGCGTCTTCCAGCGCGGATGGATTTTGCCGAAGGCGCGGGGCAGATAGCGGTCAATGCCGACTACAAAGGGCACGCGCGCAATGCCGGCCACGGTTGAGCCCACGCCGCCCACATTGCCTGCCCCGGCCAGCAGCGCCGCGACAATTCCCAGAAAGCCCACGCTCAGCGCGATCGACCCAACGGAGAGAGCTCCAAATACGCCGCTCTGCGGATCGATGCTGGCCGCCGGCAGCAGCGAGAGAATAGCGAACGTGCCGGCAATGTACATCAGCGCAATCAGCGCTCCGGCGCCGAAGACGGCGCGCGGCAGCGTGCGGCGCGGATCGCGCACCTCTTCGCTCATGGCGGAGACCAGCTCGAGGCCGGTGAAGGCGAAGGCAATCTGCGACCAGAAGTTCACCGTGTCCCAGTTCCAGGTGGGCATCATGTTGCGGAGTGTGAAGTGGGTGGCCGAGCCGTGACGCATGCACACCAGGATGGCGACCACTACCAGCATCACCAGCGGAAGATAGGTGCCCACTCCGCCCGCATTCTGCAGCCACTTGCCGATGTTCAGTCCCACAATGTTCAGCACCACGGCCAGCACCAGCATGCCCAGCGACACCGAAAGCAAAAAGGTGCGGTTCTCAGCGAGGGCCACGCCGCGCCCGCCCAGAAGGTATGCGCTCATTGAAGCGCTGGCAAGCAGCAAGCCCGGAAAATAGAAGATGGTGTAGATCCAGTAAGTCCACCCGGCCACGAACCCGTGAAACGGCCCGAAGGCTTCCTTCGCCCAGACGTAAAGTCCGCCCTCCTCAGGAAAGCGCGAGGAAAGCTCGTTGATGACCAGCGCGCCGGGAACGAAGAAGAACACCGCGGCCAGCACCCACAGGCTGATGGACGACGTGCCGTTGTGCCCCGCGGCGGCAATCCAGCGCGGCCCCAGCACCGTGGCGATGTTGAACAGCAGCACGTCCCAGAAGCCCATCGCCTTGCGCAACTGCGATTTGGTTCCGGCTGCGT
>JBAUCP010000391.1:0-3169 GCA_049677625.1 Occallatibacter sp.
ACTACAACCAGCTTGCCGCAACCACGCAGATATGGCGCGATCTTGAGGGCTATTACACACGCTACGGCGACGTGCGCGCGCTGCTCGCGGGCATCGATGACCGCTACGTCATCATGAACGCCGGCGACGAGCTGGCGCTGCGCTTCGACGCGCCGCCGCCTCCGCCCGCAGGATGGGTGCGCGACTACGTGATAGCGGGCGACGGGTGGATCAAGGACGGCGACTATAACTCGACGTTCTCGCGCACCGTCCAGCCGCTGCCATTTCACGCGCAATCCGAATACGACACGCCTCCGGGCGCGCTTGAAGACGAGTGGGTCTATCGCCATCATCCAGAGGACTGGCAAAACTACCAAACGCGCTACGTCACCGCGGACACGTTTCTCAACGCGCTGCGCAGCGAGGCAAGGCCATGAAGCAGGTTCCCATTGCGCGCGTCCTCGTTACTATCTTTTTTGCCGGCCTGCTTTCTGTGCCGTGGATAGTCCGGCATTTTTCCGCCGCGGAGAAGACCGCGCCGAATCCTGACGCGCAGGCCGCGCTTGCCCGCTACGGATTCTCGCTCCAGGAGGTTTCGCACGCGGCCGGCATCGATTTCGTTCACCAGGCGCCCACGCTCGATCCCAAGCTCGACGGCATCATGCCGGAAGTTGCTTCCATGGGCGCGTCCGTCTCCATCGTCGACTACAACCGCGACGGCTGGCCCGACATCTACGTCACCAACAGCGCCATCGGAAGCAAGAATCATCTCTATCGCAACAACCATGACGGCACATTTACCGACGTTGCCGCACAGATGGGCGTGGCCGACGTCAACCAGCCCGGAACCGGCGTATCCATGGGCGCCGTATGGGGCGACTACGACAACGACGGCTACGAAGATCTCTATCTCATCAAGTGGGGACGGCCCGAGCTCTTTCACAACGATCAAGGCCGCGGCTTCACGCGCGTCACTGAGCAGGCCGGCCTGCCGCCATGGATCAACGCCAACACTGCCGTGTGGTTCGACTACGACGGTGACGGCCGTCTCGATCTTTTCGTGGGCGGCTACTACCCCGAAGATGTAAACCTGTGGAGCCTGCGCAATACGCGCATGATGCCGGACAGCTTTGAATACGCTGATAACGGCGGCCGCAAATATCTCTTCCACAATCTCGGCAACGGCCGCTTTGAAGAGGTCAGCGCAAAGGCCGGCATCGACAGCAGGCGTTGGGCGCTGGCCGCAGCCGCAGCGGATCTGCGCGGCACCGGCCATCCCGATCTCTTCATCGCCAATGACTACGGCGTCTCCGAGCTTTACCTGAATGACGACGGGCATTTTCACGAAGCCGGCAAAGAGACCGGCGTGGGCTTCGCGCCCAAGAGCGGCATGAACGTCTCCTTCGGCGATATCTTCGATCAGGGCAAGCTCTCCATTTATGTCTCGAACATCTCCGAGGAAGGCGTGCTGATTCAGGGCAACAATCTCTGGGTTCCTCAAACCGGTTCTGCGCTCAAGTACGACAACCTCGCGCGCGACCTTGGCGTGGAGCTGGGCGGATGGAGCTTTGGCGCGCAGTTCGGCGACCTCAACAACGACGGCAACCTCGACCTCTATCTCGTCAACGGCTACATCTCGCTTGACCGCCAGCGAAGCTACTGGTACGACTTTGCGAAGGTGGCCGGCGGCAACAGCTCGATCATCGGCGACGCCGCAAACTGGCCCGCATTCAATGGACGCAGCCTCTCCGGCTATCAGCAAAAGCACGTATGGCTCAATGACGGCGCGGGCCGGTTCATCGATGTAGCGCAGGCCGTGGGAGCAACCGATACATACGACGGCCGCTCCGTCGCACTCGCCGATCTATGGAACACCGGCGCGCTCGATGTGGTCGTAGCCAACCAGCGCGGGCCGCTGCTTGTCTACAAGAACACCGTCGCATCCGGCAACGACTGGATTAAATTTTCGCTCGAAGGCACAAAGAGCAATCGCAGCGCAATCGGCGCGCAGATTACCCTTTACTGGGATGGCAAGGAGCAGTTGCAGCAGGTCTCCGGCGGCAACGGCTTCGCCTCGCAGAATGACCGCCGCATACATTTTGGGTTGGGCAAGAATCCCAGCATCGAAAAGGCAGTGATTCGCTGGCCCTCGGGAATCGTGCAGACGCTGAATCAACTCACGCCCGATCGCCTCTACACTGTGAAGGAACCATCATGAACCGGCCGACGACACAAGCGAACGATCGCTCGCCGCAATCCGCGCCGAGTCCTCAGCCCGGAGGATGGTTCCGCGTACCCGCGTCCCTCAATCCGTATCTTCCGCCGATCTTCATCACACTTATTCTTCTTGCCGGCAATTTGTCTTTCGGCATCCTCGAAGGCTACTCGAAGACTCTGCTTGCCATCGCCGCAAGCATCGCGGCTGAAATGGCACTCGGGCGCATCTTTCTGCGCAAATGGCCGCATCCGGCCAGTGCTTACATCACCGGCATCAGCGTGGGCATCCTGCTTCGCTCGCCGGCTTTCTGGCCTTTTGCGCTGTGCAGTGTTCTCTCCATCACCTCAAAATACGCGCTACGTTTTCGCGGCCGCCATATCTGGAACCCCTCCAACTTCGGCATCTGCGCCATGCTCTTTCTGGCGTCGCAATCGGTGGCTTCGCTCAGCATCCAGTGGGGCAACAACTTTGCGTCGCTCCTCGTCATCTGGATTCTGGGCTCGGTCATCGTGTGGCGCGCGCGCCGCTTCAACATCACGCTTACTTACGTTGTTTGCTTCATCGCGTTCTCGTTCCTGCGCGCACACATCACCGGCGATCCGTGGCAGTCTGAGGTTTCGCCGATCACCGGCCCCATGTATCAGCTCTTTATATTCTTCATGATCACCGATCCCAAAACCACGGTGCGCTCGCGCGTGGGCCAATGCATCGTTGCCGCCGCCATCGCCGCGCTCGAATTTCTTTTCCGCCTCGACAGCAGCATCTACGCACCGCTTTACGCGCTCTTCTGGGTCGGCCCCGCAGCCTTGCTTATTGAAATGTGGATCGACTCGCGCCGCGCCCGGGTCATTAGCCCGGCTGGGTTTCCTGATCAGAAAGCAGTCCGCGCCTAGCTCTCATATGACTCAACCATCGCTCTCATCTTTGCATAGGCACCTCGGCAAATCCTGCTCCACGAGGCACGCTCTGCTC
>JBAUCP010000392.1:0-5735 GCA_049677625.1 Occallatibacter sp.
GTGCCGCCACGCCTGTCCGCGTTTCAGCAAGCCGCATGCTCGCGCAACAATCGGCATGGGAAGCGGGCGTATCGAGGCTCAGCCATGGGACACACTGATCGGACACACTTATCCTTGATACGCCGTACCGCATACCCATAGCGATGTTTTAGTCGGGATGCGGGAAGCCGCCGGTGTGGTAAATGTCCGCGATCGGCTGGGTGTGGGCATTGTCCACACCGGGAAGGGTTATGTGTTCAAGATAGGGCACCGTATGAAAAATGTCCGAATCGACCGAACTCAACCCCACATTGCCGGCTCCCGCCGCATGCTGCGCCACTTCAGCCGGCACCTTGTCCTTGTCGACCTCCACCTGCACCAGCAACTGGCCCACTCCGCCGCCCAGCACCTGGTAACTCTTTACGGCGCTCTGATCGAGCGTCACGCTGTTTCCTGGCCCCAGGGCAAGCACGAACTTGCCTGACTGGCTCGACCTTCCGAGCGCGCCTGCAAGGGTTACGGTTTCTTCCGCTGAGGCCAGCGGAGCTTCACTCAGCAATTCGCTGAAAGACTTGGTTTTCGCGGCCATGATTGGCCCTCCTCATCGATTCGAGAGTTGGATACTTAGCACGCCGATTGCAATCCAGTGGGAATCAGCACGTGAGAATAGTGCCGTGGCGCTTATCCGCGTTTCAGCAAGCCGCATGCTCGCGCAATAATCGGCGTGTGAAGCGGGTGCGAGCGGCTCCGCTATGGGACACACTGATCGGACACACTGATCCTGGATACGCCGTACCGCATACCAATAGCGATGCGCCAATTCGAGTGTCAAGTGAATTATTGTGAAATGGTCTGCGTGCAGCGTTTAGAAGATATTCAACCCGCGCGGCTCGTCGATGTGGAAGGGATCGTTGATGCTGGCGCGCGGCGCTGCTCTCCGTGACAGGCAACGGCTGCGCGGCTCCAGGCCGGCTGCGTAAGCCCGCGTAACGTGCAGCCGGTCCATCACCACGTAGCGCACGCGCAGCCCGTCGATCACGGCCGGCAGTTGCGCGGGAACCTGGCGCCGGTCCACGTAGACCACCAGCGCGGCCTCCACCGGGTTGTCCAGGCTCTGGCCCACGCCCACGCCGAAGAAGGCTGGGTACTGCTTCATCAGCGTCTTCGCCATCTGCTGCTTGGCGGCAATTGCGCGGCTGAGCACCGCGGCCTGCAGCGCCGGGATGCCCGCCTCCTGCGGAGTACGCGGCGCGGTGCCAAAGGCCACGGCCTCAGGCGTGGTGGGAATCACGATGGTGCGCACGCCGTTCAGCGTCAGCGGCACGGCCACGTTCATGTTCTGGTCGACGTAGACGATCACCGCGCCCTCGCCGGCATGGTCGCTGCTCTTGCCCGCCGCCACGCTCAGTATGCCGGCCGAGGGACTGACCAGCGCGCGTGCCGGCGTTAGCGCATCGTCAATGCGCGCGTTTTCCGCATCGCTCAGCGAGCGGGCCTGCGCGGCGGTTGCGGTGGCGTCGCCGTAGTTCAGGCAGCTCACCGCGTGGTCCGTCGTGCCCACAAATGTGTACGCGGTTCCCATCTGCGAACCCAGTTCGCTCAGCACATCGGAGACCGGATTAGCTACGCCCTCCGAGACGTTATTCTGGTCCACGCCGCCGGCGAAGAACAGGCCCACCGGCTCGGCATTGCTGGTATCCACGACCAGCGAACCGGAGTCGCCCGCATCGCTGAACTGGTTGCCGGAGATGGCGATCTGATTCGAGTAGGTCTTGGTCAGGTAGGCGTCGGTCTCGGCGCAGTTCGTGAAGTAGGAGACCTCGACATCCAGGTTGACGGCCGAGATCGCGGCGCATGTCAGGCCCGTTGTCCGCCCGCTCTTCGCCACGGTCATGTTGATGGCTGTGGCTTCGCCCTTGCCGTCTGTCGAAGAAACTCCCGGTGGCGCGGCGGCCAGTGTGCCGTTGGCCTGGCGCGCGCCCAGTTCGAGAATGCTGCCGCTCGTGCTCACCGCGCCGGAGTTCACCTGCGCAATAGCCGCGTCGGCATTGGTGGAAGCCGACTTGAGCGGCAGGAAACCGGTGAGCACGCCCACCGGAGTCTCCGTGCCTCCATCGTTATAGGGCGCGCAGTTGTCGTCGATGAGGCCGGGCTGGATGATGGCCTCGCCCGCTGCAGCCTGGTCGCTGCGCGCCAGTACGTGGTTGTTGCTGAGCAGGTACTGCGTGCCGCTCGAGCTCTGGATGAGCGAGCCGAGCGTGCCGCCGCAGCAGTCGGATACGATGGTCTGCCCGCCGCTGGTGACGGTGTCGTAGTCGTTGTTGTTCCCGCCCGAGCTCCCCAATGCGATGGGCGTGGCCAGGCGCGCCTGGTGCGCGGCGGGATTGCTGTCCACGCCCGCGGTGTTCAGCAGCACTTCGGCTGAAGTCTTCGACTGCGAAGCGCCCACCGTTGCCACCACGAAAGTTGCGCCGGTGGAAGAGAGCGTGGACGGCGCCGTATAGGCGACCGTGCAGGAGGTGAACGTCTGCGCGCCGCGCATGCAGCTCGGCGTGCCCAGCGTTCCCTGCCCGCCGCTCGAACCCGCAGCCGTGGACGCCAGCGCAAAGTTGATGCCGGTGCTGCCGCCGGCCTCAGCCAGGTAGCCGGTGATGGAGAGCGTGCCATTCGCGCCCAGCGCGGCGTTCTCCGGCGTCAGCGGCTGCAGGAAGCCGGGCGTGATGGTGAGCGCTGCGCTCGCCGTCTGGCTGGAACTTGAATTCAGCGTAGCCGTGATGGTCACCTTCACGCTGTCGGCGGTCAGGTAGCTGGGCGGCGTGTATTGCCCGTTGGAGGTAATCGCGCCTGCGCCGCTCGGGCTCACTGACCACTTCACCGAGGCCGCCCCGCCACTGGCAAGCGTGGCCGCGAACTGCTCATAGGCGCCCGAAGAGTTGCTGGCGTTGCAGCCGGTGCAGTTGGTGTCAATGGTCGCCGTGGAGGGTGAGATGGAGAAGGAACCGTTCGACGAGCTTGAGCTGCCGCCGTTCGGCGACGTGCCTGCGGCAATGCCGCCTCCGCAGCCGGCCAGCGCGAGCAACGCAGGCGCAACTGTCGCGGCCAGCAAGCGCAGCGCCTGCCGCCCGGAACGCCAACCTTCAGCCTTCGAGCGGCGCTTCCGCCATTCCGTCGTTTGCCCGCTCCCGGTCAAGGTGCGTATGCTGCCTTTCTTGATTTCCCGGAGCCCGTTGCAGCCTGGCTCTGCTCGGGTGCGCGCTTCCCGTAATGCTATCTTAGACCTCGCTGAGGCCATAAACGTTGCCTTGTATCAAGCGGTTTAGCTGCTGAGGGAAATGCAAACCACTGAAAATGCGCGCCTCAGGGGGCTGAAGACCACGCCATTTTGATGACACTAAAGTGCGGGCTGAAGCTCGTATCCTTCGCCCACAACCAGGTTATTGGACAGGTTCTCAAATCCTGTTTAAAAAACTGGACAATATAGCATTTTTCGGAATTTGCGCATTCATCCAGAAATGGGCCTCAGCGTCGCACATCCACCGAAACACTCGACCCCGCAAAATTCCCGCCCGGCAGATCAATGACTGTCTGTTTCCCCTTCAGAGTCACGTGCAGCGTCAACGCCTGATTCTCCGGATTCGATGCCGTCACCCTCCATCCCGCATCGCTCTTCTTCACCATCAATAAACAGGAGTGATCCACCTCCACGCGCCCCAGCGGCGTTTCGAGCGAACCCGACTCGCGAAACGCAATCTCCGCCAGCCTGAGCGTCCGGCCGTAAACAGCCTGCACGCTCGCGGTGTTCGAAAGCACATCAAGATCGGCGTGTTTGGCAAAGCGGGCTGCGTCTTGCGCGCTGGCGCCGGGAAGCACGAAGTATTCATAGCTTGCATCGTGCGGCGCGGTCCCATGATCGATCCACAGATCGAAGACCGGCTCGGTCACCGGCTCGCTCGGCCCTGTTCCAATGTCAGACCACGCGCCCGTCTGCGGCCCCGCGGAGAGATCGATCTTGGTGTGCGGCGCAAACACGTAGCCCACATGATCGTGTTCCACCCACACGCGGTGCGCCGCATCGTAGCTGTGCGCGCCCGCGACCGGTCCGCTGGCTTCGCCGGTGAGCACATCGCCCTGGAGCAGCGGCTGGTTCACATCTGTAGCAACGCTGTGCTCCGTATCATCGGCCAGCGCGATGCCCGCGCCCAGCGCGGCATAACTCGCATCGAAGAAGAACCACGCCTTCTTCGCCGTCAGGCTGCCGCGCTTCAAATCCATCGCAGCCATGCCATAGACTCCATCCGACACGCCGCCGTCAAAGGTCGTCACGCCATGCGTGTGGACGGGATCCTTCTCACCGGTGACGAGCGTGCCCTGGATCGCAGTGGTGCCGGGAATCTTCGTCCAGTCCCAGACCGGAAAAATATTGCGGTACTCATTGCCGGTGAGATAGAGATAGTTCGCGCCGTCCGACATGTGCACCGACTTCTTGCCTTCTGAATTCACAAGCTCGCTGTTCAGCATGCGCGCGGACAGCATCTTGACCGACGCAAAATAGCCGACCCCGCGCTGCGTCATATAGTCGGAGCACCAGAACTGCTTGTTGCCGGTAAACGCCGGCGCATCGGGCTGGCCCTGCACGCGCGCGGCGAAGGCCTGAAGCTCCTTTTGCCGCGGCGTGGGCTCGGCCGCGAGCAGGCTCAGCACGTGGCCCATGCGATACGCGAAGCCCACCGGTGAAATCGGTCCGCCGGTTTGATCCTTGGGGCCCGGCGTCAGCGCGGCTCGGGTGATCTCGCGGCCGATGGCGGCATAATCGAAGCCGTCGCCGCGGATCATCCATTGCTCGCCATCGAGCAGATAGGCGCTGAAGATGGTCATTCGATCGGCGGGAATCTGAAAGCGCGTTCCCCACCCATAGGAGATGAAGCGTGACACATCGTTGGCGAAGTCCAGCCCGTAGCCGCCGTTGTAAAGCTGCTGCCCGTGCTGGTGAAACGAGTAGTCCTGCTCAATGCCGTCCTCGGGCTGGGTGACGATCCGGATCTCCTCATACATGCGGCTGAAGCCCTCGGCGAGCGCCGCCGGATCGTTCTCCATCGAGCCGCGCGCAATCTCAATGCCCACGCCCCAGGTGAGATTCGCGCCGGTCCACGGAACCCGGCGCCAGTTGCTGCGTTTCATGATTGCGATCATGCGCGCAAGCTCGTCCTCGGGAATATCTCCGAGCATCAGGTTGCCGATCTCGCCCATCAACTGCGGCACGCCGATCTCGTTCCACCACCAGTTGGGATTGCGGTAATCGTGATCGTCCCACCACTTGAGCGCAAGCAGAATTTTGCCTTCGAGCGCGAGGTCAGCATGCCCCTCATTGCGGTCGATGCGCGCGGACTTGGCCATCGACAGCACCCGCTCCAGATGATCGGACGTGCCCCACACGGAGCGCGCGGACGCGTTGTAATCGATATCCGGCCAGCTCCCGTCGGCGCTCAGCGAGGCCGCGTCCTTCTCGGCTTCCTGGTGCAGATACGGGTAAGCAGACTCGGGCGGCAGGATGGAGTCCACATAGCGTGCGCGCACGATTGCAATGTCAGAAGGTGCAGTGGCGTCGGCAGCCGCGCCGGAGGGCAGAGCCAACGAAAGCGCCGGCGTGCACAGCAGCGCGAGTGCAAGAAGTAACAACTTTTTCATGCGGGGCTCCAGGAGTTCAGGGATGCGGTTTTATAGAACTGGTTGCATAAACGGGGTTTTGAAAGGGCACG